>CAYRLR010000374.1:0-3713 GCA_964424975.1 uncultured Anderseniella sp. | reverse complement strand
AGTGCGCGTTATTTCAGCACTGTCGCCAATTTCTATCTCATCGAAGGTCTTGTTTTCTATGTACTGCATTTGTGCAATCACTTTTCTGGGTGCCTCATTAATGAATGAACCGGTCAGGCGATGTACTGGCCGCCTTTGACGCTGATTGTTGAATTCACGCCATCACATGATAACCGGCATCCACATAGGCGACGTTGCCTGTGACATTGCGCGACAGGTCACTGACGAGAGCCATCGCCATGTTGCCGACGTCCTGCGTGCTGACGAGATGCTGCGTGGGGGCACGAAGCCGGGCTTCCTCGATCAACTCGTCGAAATGGTCGATGCCGGAACCGGCCCTGGTGTTCAGCGGACCCGGTGAAATGGCATTGACGCGGATCCCTTTTGGGCCGAGTTCAGCAGCCATGTAACGCATGGTGCCTTCCAGAGCCGACTTGACCGGTCCCATGATATTGTAATGATCAACCACCTTCTCGGCGCCGTAATAACTCATCGTCAGCAGGCAGCCGCCGTTCTTCATCAGAGGTTCTGCCCGCTGCGCCATCCGGATAAATGAATAGACCGAGATGTTCATCGCTTGAGCGAACCCTTGCCGCGAACAATCTGTCACCCGGCCATGCAGGTCATCCTTCGGGCAGAAGGCAATCGAATGCAGCAGGAAATCAAGCTGTCCCCAACTGCGTTCCACCTCGTCAAAGAGCGCATCGATCTGCTCGTCAATCTCAACATCGAGCGGCATGAAAATTGTCGCGCCCAGTTGCCTGGCAACCGGTTCAACGAACGGCTTCGATTTTTCATGACCATACGTTATCGCCAACTCCGCACCGGCATTCCTGAAGGCATGGCCGCAACCAGCGGCAATTGAATCTGCATTGGCAATGCCAATGACAAGGCCTCGCTTGCCTTGCAGCAAACCCATAACATTTTCCTTTTCGTTGCTGAGCAAGGTCACTGGCAGGGATCATTGGCCGATGTAGCGGCACGCGATTGTCCCTTGGGCAGTGACCCGGCTATTGTTCGTGGCGACATTCACCGGGTTACTGCTGCAAGACGTAAGTGCCCGGCGCATCACAAATTGGCTTGAGACCGCGCTCTGGGGCGCCCATGGGCGGCGTCGAAACAAGGTCACCTGACCGGGCCTTCAGCCAGCCTGCAAATTCCGGCCACCAGGACCCGTCTTTGGTTTCGGTCTGCGCGGCCCACGTCTCCGGGTCGCTATAGGGATCATCATGTTGTCTGGTTGACATCCTGTAGTGGCGACGCGGATGACCGGGTTCGGAAACAATGCCGGCATTGTGCCCGCCATTGGTCAGCAGGAATGTAATTTCGGTATCCGAAAGCAGATGCAATTTGTAAACCGAGCGCCATGGCGCAACATGATCCCACTCGGTGCCAACACCGAATACAGGCACGCGGATATCTGAAATCGTGACCGGACGTCCATGTACATTGTAGCGCCCTTCGGCAAAATCATTGTTCAGGAACAGTTTCCTCAAATACTCGGAGTGCATCTTGTAGGGCATCCGGGTGGCATCTGCATTCCACGCCATCAGGTCGTTCATTTTGGCCCGGTCCCCCATCAGATAGTCGTGCACCATGCGCGACCAGACCAGATCGTTCGACCGCAACAGCTGGAAAGCACCCGCCATCTGCTTGGTGTCGAGGAAGCCCTGCTCCCACATCATGTCTTCCAGGAACGTCACCTGGCTTTCGTTGATGAACAGCATCAACTCGCCGGCTTCGGTAAAGTCCGCCTGGGCGGCAAACAGCGATAGCGTCTTGAGGCGGTGGTCGCCATCACGCGCCATCGCAGCAGCAGCAATCGACAGCAATGTGCCGCCAAGACAGTAACCGACACCGTGTATTTTTTCGCTGCCGGTGATGGCCTGAATGGTATCCAGCGCGCTCATCACGCCCAATGTGCGATAGTCATCCATACCCAGGTCCCGGTCTTCCGGCTCAGGGTTTTTCCAAGAGACCATGAATACAGTGAAGCCCTGTTCCGTCAGGAACTTCACAAGTGAATTCCGGGCTGACAGGTCAAGGATGTAGTATTTCATGATCCAGGCTGGCACGATCAGGATAGGCTCCGCGTGAACCTTTTTGGTCACCGGCTCATACTGAATCAACTCGATCAGCCGGTTGCGATAGACGACCTTGCCGGGCGTCACTGCCAAGGTCTCGCCAAGCTTGAATTCTTCTGTGCCGGCAGGCTTTTTGCCACTGACCGCGTGGTCCCAGTCTTCCATGAAATTCTGGAAACCCCGCACCAGGTTCTGGCCGCCTTCCTTGACGGTTTTTTCCATGACTTCAGGATTTGTGAAGGCATAGTTGGACGGCGAGAACACATCCAGCAATTGCCTGGCAGCGAACTCCACGACGTTTTCATGCTGCTGCGTGACACCGCGCACACCGACCGTCGCATTGTGCCACCATTGCTGGTTCAGCAGGAACGACTGGTACATCAGGTTGTATGGCCATTGTTGCCAGGCTTCCCCCTGGAATCTCCGATCTTGCGGCAGGGGTGTGATGCATGGCGATGCGGCATCTTTCTCGGTCGCACATCTGCTTGCATACCGGGTCAGCCGCTGCGCTTTCCTGACCGCTTTTTCTACAAGCTGCGTTTGCTTGCCCGGCGAGGTCATCAGATGCAGGGCCCAATCTGCATAGGCACCAGCCAGCGCGCTCGGTGAAAGACCTCCTGTCACACGGGCTGCACCGGCGTGAAACGAACGGTCAAGGATTTCCTGAAAAGCGGTCGACGCATAGGAATCGCGTTCGAATGTTTCCGCAGCAGAATTGTTATGGACATTTCCAACCTGCCGACCGGCGCTGCTCTTTGAAGTTCCACTGCCGGCCATGGGCGTATTTCGCTTGATTGGCACCAGGGATCTGCTGGTGCTGGTCGAACCAGCGTCTGTATCGCCTTTGTGTGTTGCAGCTTCCGATTTCATTGCGGGTTCCTGTCTTCCTTGTAACCAGTTCGCGTGATTGATCAGTGGCAATTACATGGCATTGTGCGCTGCAGCATTGATCCTTGTCATATCGCGAAAAATCTTTTGGCTTATGTTCAGCACTGATTGTGCAGCACATCGTTTGCGGCATGCGCTGCATTTGGATGTGCCGGTTTCGCAACCTGATCTTGCCGACGCAAATCAACAACTCAAAGCAACACTGGTGAAACTCCAAAGGGATCAGAAATAATGCGTTGGAAACAAGTGCTACTTCTCGTGTGCGCAACTTTTGTTGCCGCGGGTGGTTACTACGCGTGGATATGGCTGAAACCTGCAGAACTGGCCCCCGGATTTGCCATGTCAAATGGCCGTATCGAAGCTGAACGCGTAGATGTTGCGACCAAATTGGCCGGGCGGGTCGAGCAAGTGCTGGTTGACGAGGGCGATCTGGTCGAGGCGGGTCAGGTACTGGCGCATATGGACACTGCCGAACTGGACGCGCAGCGACGCAGGGCCGAAGCAAGCCTGAAGCAGGCTGAACAGCAATTGCTGCAAGCCAAAGCCTTGCTTGCCCAACGCATTTCCGAGCGTGTTTTTGCGGAGAAGGAACTTGAACGATCATCACAACTCGTTGCAAACGGCTATGCAACCCAGGAAACAGTGGATCAGCGTCATACTGCCTTGAACACGGCAAATGCTGCGGTGAATGCTGCCAAGGCTGGTATTGATCTGGCAGATGCGACGATTCTGGCTGCCAGG
>CAYRLR010000373.1:0-3721 GCA_964424975.1 uncultured Anderseniella sp. | reverse complement strand
GCTCAGAAAACGGCTGATCATCTTGGCACCGGTCTTGCCATACCGCGCGACAGTGTGCGGGCCAATTGCGACTATGTGGGCGGCGGCTATGGCGTGCCGACCGAGGGAATGAAGCAGGCAGTCAAGACCCTGGCCCGAACCGAAGGGCTGCTGTTCGACCCGGTTTACTCGGGCAAGGGTCTGGACGGGCTGATCGACCTGATTGGCAAGGGTGCCTTTGCGGGCGTGGACAATGTTGTCTTTCTGCATACCGGAGGCAGCGCTGCGCTTTTCGGCTATCCGGAGATTTTCGATCTTCCCGGATATGCCGATTGATTTTCAACGTGGGATAACTCAAGGCCGATCAGGTAAATTCAGTAACGGGACGCGTTTAGGAACCGGGGAGTGGAAGAGGCAGGATGGGTCAACTTATCTTTGAGCGAGGAGGTAGCGGTTTTCCGCTGGTGCTTGTGCATGGATATCTGGCCGGTGCCGGAACCTGGCGTGACCAGATTGACTTCTTCAAGGATCGGTTTGATGTGCTGGCCCCCAATCTGCCCGGCTTCGGCGACAGTGCCCACCTGACTGCTCCAGAAACAATCACCGGGTTTGCGATGCAGGTGCTGGATGGACTGCGTGCACAAGGGGTCGACAGGTTTCACCTGCTTGGTCATTCAATGGGCGGGATGATTGTGCAGGCCATGGCAGCACAGGCGCCCGAGCGCATCGGCAGCCTGGTGTGCTACGGCACAGGCCCGGTCGGCGTGATGCCCGACAGGTTTGAAACAATCGAGGCATCTCGTGCGCGTCTCAAGGACGAAGGACTTGAAGCAACCGTCAGGCGGATTGCCGCCACCTGGTTTCGCAAAGGTGAGGCAGCGGCCGGCTACGAGGCATGTGTCGGGCTCGGTCTCAAGGCATCCATGCAGGCGGCCATGGCAAGCCTGTCGGCCTGGGAGACATGGGACGGGCGGCCCGGCATGGACGCGATCAGGGCAAATACACTGATTGTCTGGGGTGATCGGGACCGGTCCTATGGCTGGCAGCAACCCGAGGCATTGTGGCGCGGCATTAAAGGCAGTTCGCTGGCTGTCGTGCCCGGCTGTGCCCATAATGTTCACATGGAAAAACCAGAAATATTCAATTCAATCATAGGAGATTTCTTGCCGACCACGCCGTAGATCAGGTTGATTTGTTGAATCAATACGGGGGGTAAACCTGTTCATTTTCAGTGGGTTATGGAGCGTAGTGATGCGGTGCAAGATGTGTCTTCGTCGCTTGCTCAAACCAACATTGAACCACAAGTGCGGCTGCGTTCATTGCAGCAGTCGTATCATCAACCAGTAGGAGATTGTGAAATGAAGAAAATTATTACCGGTGCAATTCTGGCGCTTTCTATTTCTGTATCGAACGCCGCGCTGGCCGTTGAAAAAGTCAATATTGGTGCACCTGCATGGACGGGCGCCCAGGCGATCGCTCACCTCATCCAGGAAATAGTGGTTTCAAAGATCGGTGGTGAGGCCAACCTTGTGCCTGGCGACAATGCAGCAATTTTTGCTGCCATGGATGCCAGCAAGGGTGACATTGATGTCCATCCCGACGTCTGGCTGCCCAACCAGAAGAGCTTTACCGACAAGTATGTGGACGGCACCGGCAAGGTTGCCCTGTCGGAGAATCCGTATGAAGGCAAGCAGAGCTTTTGCATATCCAAGCAGTTTTCAGAAGCCAACAACGTCACATCGATCTTCGACCTTGCGCGGCCTGAAATTGCCAAGCTGATGGATTCCGACGGCAATGGCAAAGGCGAAATCTGGATTGGCGCGCCGGGCTGGGCATCAGCCAATGTGAACGAGGTCAAGGTACGTGACTATGGCCTGTTACCGTTCATGGAGGCAGTGCGTGCAGACCAGTCGGTGATGACAGCGACGGTTGGTGATTCAATCAAGAAGGGTATCGGCTATGCCTTCTATTGCTATTCACCACACGCCATCTGGTTCCAGCATGACGTTGTCCGCCTGCAGGAACCTGCGTTCGATCCGGCAAAATACAAGGCGCTGCAGCCATCCCAGGACCCGAACTGGTATGAGAATTCCAAGGTGATGACCGAAGATGCGCTCAAGAAGGTGCAGATCGCATACTCGAAGTCACTCGCCGAGCGTTCTCCCGCGATCACCGACCTGCTGAAGAACATCAAGCTGACCGGAGATGATGTGTCGAACTTTGCCTTCCAGATCGAGGGGGGCAAGCCGGCTGCGCAGGTTGCCAAGGAATGGGTGGCTGCCAACCCAGACCGTGTAGACAGCTGGCTCGGCCTGTAAGGTCCGGATCTCACAAACCACTTTCCGGTGCCCGGCGGGGTGGGCACCGGTCCACCAATACCAAAGGCAGTAACTATTGGATCGGTCGTTCCCATGAGCAATAGCGGATATGCCATAGAGATTTCCAATGTCTGGAAGATATTCGGTGACAAGGCGCTCGACGCGCTTGCCGATATCAAGGCCAATGGCCTGACCAAGAAGCAGGTGCTGGAAAAACACAGCTGCGTCATCGGTGTTGCCGATGCCAGCATGCAGATCAGACCCGGTGAAATCTTCTGTGTGATGGGATTGTCCGGCAGCGGCAAATCCACACTTGTGCGTCACATCAACCGGCTGCTTGAACCGACCGCCGGACAGATCATCGTCAATGGCGAAGACATCATGGCGATGGCACCAGATGTGCTGCGCAAGTATCGCAACGAACACATCTCGATGGTGTTTCAGAATTTTGGCCTGATGCCGCATCGTTCGGTACTCGACAATGTGGCGATGCCGCTGGAAATCCGGGGTATCAACAAGAACGAACGTCTTGAAATTGCCGAGCGCACCATTGACCTGGTGGAGCTTACCGGCTGGGGCAACAAGTTTGCCCATGAACTTTCCGGCGGCATGCAGCAAAGAGTAGGGCTGGCCAGGGCACTGGCTGCAGACCCTGAAATCCTGCTGATGGATGAACCGTTCAGTGCGCTTGACCCGCTGATCAGGCGGCAGTTGCAGAACGAGTTCATGAAGCTTGCCTCGCAAATGAACAAGACAACGGTGTTCATCACCCATGACCTTGATGAAGCAGTTCGTATCGGCGACCGCATTGCCATCATGCGTGATGGCCGCGTGGTGCAAACAGGCACGCCGGAAGACATCGTGCTCAATCCGGGTGATGATTATGTGGCAGATTTCGTTGCCGGGATATCCCGGTTGAAAGTCGTGCGTGCGCATGCCGTCATGCAGAACCTGAAAGCCTTTGAAGCAGCGCATGGCGGCTTGAAGAAGACCGCCAAGACCTTTGCCCAGGATGCATCGCTCAAACAGCTTATTGACCATGCCATCGTTTCCGAAGATCCGGTCGCGGTAGTCAATGCGAAAGGCGCGCGCGTCGGAGTGATCACCAGGGCAGACCTGCTGCGCACGGTGGTCGAAGGCACGGAGACATCATGATGAACACCGATCCGGTCATTGCAAACCAGTCGTCAGAGCAGCTTGCAGAAAATCGCGCGGAAAATCGCGACGAACTGATCAGGGAGTTTGTGGAGACAAATCCGGACTACTACCGTCAGCAATTTGCCCGAATCGGGGCCAGGGCAGGCTTTACCTGGACATTCAACATGATGGCGGCACTGCTGGGGCCGATCTGGTACGGCATGCGCGGGCTTTGGAACTGGGGCTTGCCGTTCGTTATCCTGGAAACTTTTGCGTACATTCAGATT
>CAYRLR010000372.1:0-3724 GCA_964424975.1 uncultured Anderseniella sp. | reverse complement strand
AATTGGCGTGGAATCATCTCCGCCAATCATCACCGGAATTGCACCACCGGCAATTATTTGAGTGGTTGCCTGCCTGATCAGGTGCCTGTTTCCATCTCCGTCCAAAGCTGAAGTTTTCAGATTACCGGCATCTGCAACGGTGAATTTGCCGTCCCCGAGCAGGGGGCCATCGAGATCGAAATCCCAATGGTCGAGCCACCGGGCATCTTCTTGAAGGGCTCGGCGTAACGTGTCCGGCGCGCCGGCATATGGCTCATTGTCGATATCGCGATAGGGTGTGCCGTGTGGTGCGCCAAAAACAACCAGATCCGCATCTGCCATAGCCGTTTCCTGACTGGCTCCGATAAACGGGACCTTTGGGGGATCGAATGTTGCGGTCATCGAAGCTTGTTCTCCATTCGCTGTTCAGGTGGAGGATCATGATCGGCAGGTACAACTTCAGGTCAAGATTTCTCGTGGATCCGGTTCAGGCGGCAACTGTCTCTTCCCGGCGACCTCGGCTTGCGCGACCGCATCGCCTAGCTTCAGGTCTTACTGATTCAAATCATGCCGGGCGACTGCACAGAGTACAAGGCGGCCCTGGTTTTGCTTATGGTCAGCTTCGCTTTGGCCAGTCCGACATTGTGATTGATGCGCTCGATAAACCGTCGCGCTCGTGCGATTGCATCTCCCTCATACTCGTCCGGTCCCAGCATTTTGCGAGAATTCAGTTCATCTGTGTCGAGAAGGTTGAACTCGACCCGTTCAAGCATGCAATTCCAACCTGCAGGATTGCACCGCGACCAACCCAATGTGTGATGCTCCAATAGCCTGAGTCGAGCCGAATATCCATGATGGTCGAAGGCGATAGAACCATTCGTGACATAGATATGATTGCCCGAAAAACCCGTGCCCGGAATTATCCTTTCGGCATAAAAGCCAGCGAGAGGCGACTGCTCAAGAAAGACGCCTGCGAGTATGTGGCAAGCACCATTTCCGAAGAACACTCGATCAGGCAGCGCCCATCTGCGCACAGGGTCTCTTTTTATATCTGGCTTCATTTTATACATGCTGCGAGACTAATATTTGGTGCGGAATATGAAAGGCACTTTTGGCCGCAGAGCGGACCTGGATGCCATGATTAATTTGATGGGGACTGACCCCAAGGTGTCCACTCGTCCGTGTCGTGATCGGGATGTTGCCGGTTGACGAGCTTTGCCAGGTCTTCGGGTGTGCGGTCGTGCGAGGTGGTGTGACCGGGCAGGGAGGTGATTGTATGGAACCAGGCGCGTTTGCTCTCGATGCCGACCTCGCTGGCCGGCGGGGCAACATCGGGCGTATCAAGAGACCCCACGGTCATCTCGTAATTCTCATCGCCTGTTTCGCGCATGTAGAGCGGTGTGCCGCAGGTTTCGCAGAAGCCGCGCACCGTGATCGGGGTTGGTGAAAATTCACACGGTTTGCCGCGGGTCCATTCAAGCTGGCGGGCAGGCGCCGTCACCAGCACCATGCCGAAATTACCGCTTGCCTTCTGGCACATCCGGCAATGGCAGATGCCCGACGGCCCCAGTGGTCCGGTAACCCGGTAGCGCACGGCCCCGCACTGGCAGCCGCCTGAAAGGGTTTCCCCCGTCACGGGCGCTGCCACACCACCGGGAACCAGTCTTCCGGCAGTGCGTCTCCCATGTTCAGTTTCAGGCCCATCTCATCGAACGGCGACGACACCGCATGATTGCGCGCAACATAGCGGCAATCCTCGCCGATAAAGCGGAAGCTGACGGCGCGCCGGCGGGTGCCTGAATTGTTGGGCGGTGCGTTGTGCAAGGTGTGATAGTCGAAGGCGACCGCGTCTCCCGGCTCCAGGTCCCAGGCGCGCAGCTCACCGGCGCGCTGTTGCTCATCAATCTCGGGGAATGGATGATAGACCGACGTATCACCCTTAAGCGGTTCCAGTGTCTTGAAGCGGCGCGGCACATAGGTCACCGAGCCCTTGTGGCTGCCGGCAATGAAGTGCGGACACACGGCCCTGGAGACGGGATCGAGCGGCACCCAGATCGACACCGTCTTGCTGCCATCGAGACAGTAATACGGCAGGTCCTGGTGCCATGGTGTCGGATCCGCCGTCCCGGCCTCCTTGACCAGCACATGCTCATGAAACAACTGGGTGCGTGATGCATTCATCAGTTCCCCGGCGATCGCGCCCAATGGACCCTGATCGCACACGTCCTTGTAGGCTTCGATGCGCTGCCAGTTGACATAATCACCAAAATAGGCGCCGGGCTTGCCTTCTTCAGTGTGATTTTTCCCGTAAGGTCCGGGGTTTAGCATGTTTTCTTCAATTGCGGTTGCAATCTGGTCGCGCCACGCGGAATCAATGATGTTGCGCAATACGCACACGCCGTCGCGGCTGAATTCTTCACGGGTGCTGGGTGATATCGTGCTCATGGTGATCTCCGGTTCATCGTCTTCAGACCGGGAGCATGCATCAAGCTGGCGGTGTCGGCAATCGGTCAATTCCGGCTTTTTGCCAGCTACCTGGTCTTGCCCACAATGCAGATGACCGAGCGGGCGCGCAGCGAGCTGCAGATATTGACGGCCTGTTTCTGGCTGGCAGCGCCAATGCGCGCAGAATAGCGCCGCCTTGCCCCCATGCTCAGGTTCCTGACCCCGACAATCATGGGTGGCTTTTCGCGCAGATCAGCCGGAAAATTCCGCTTTATGCGGTTGAACGTGCGAATGGCAATATTTCTGGAAAAGCTTTCGGAGATCAGAACGCCCCACGGCTGGCGCGGTGCCGCCGGTGCTGCCAGCCGAATGCGTCCGGGTTTGCGGACAAGCTGCAGGCAGGCAGCGGCAAATGAATTCTGCTTGCCGATTTTCGGTATGGGGTGGCTGGCGTCCGGTTCGCGCCATTGCTCAACGGCACGCCCTGTAATGGAGAAAACATAGTTTTCGGTTTCCAGCGGTACCCTGCCGCCGGCAATGAAACGGCTGGCTGCGCCTTCGCCGGCATTGTAGGCAACAGCCGCCAGGCCCAGGTTGCCAAAGCGGTATTTCAGGTGAGCCAGAAAATCAATTGAAGCGGTCAGCGCGGCGGCCGGGTCATACGGGTCGACGAGGCCGCGTCGCTTTGCCGTGCCGGGAATGAACTGCGCAATGCCCTGTGCCCCTGCCGGAGACACCGCGTTGGGCGAGAACCGGCTTTCGGCATTGATCAGGCGGGCAATGAAATGCGGATTGATGCCACGCCATTTGGAGCGGTTTTCCATTAGCCGGCATACATCACCGGCAAAGGTGGCTGCAGTAACGGCAAGCGGTGCGCGCACAGGCTTCAGCCGGGCCTTTACGGGCCGGGCTGAAGCGCTGGCAGCAAAGCAGATGCAGCTTGCGAGCAGAAAAACCGTGAGCGTGTCAGCCCATGGCCTTTTGCAGGTTGCGATCAACGGCATCGAGGAAGCCTTGTGTGCTGAGCCATTTCTGGTCAGGTCCAATAAGCACGGCAAGATCCTTGGTCATCTCGCCGCCTTCAACGGTATCAATACACACCTTTTCCAGTGTATCGGCAAACTTGCCCAGCGCTGCATTGTCGTCCAGCTTGGCGCGATGCGCCAGGCCACGGGTCCAGGCGAAAATAGAGGCGATGGAATTGGTCGAAGTCTCCTTGCCTTCCTGATGCAGGCGGTAGTGGCGCGTAACCGTACCGTGAGCGGCTTCCGCCTCGACAGTGTCACCGTCCGGTGTCATC
>CAYRLR010000371.1:0-3725 GCA_964424975.1 uncultured Anderseniella sp. | reverse complement strand
ACCGAAGCCCAGCGGGATCACCATTTCAGTCCACCAGTTCGGAATGTTGAGCATGGTGCCGGTTGACCGGCCACGAACCAGGCTGTCCCAGGCGATTTCCCAGCCATACCAGAACACGACGGCACAGAAAAATCCGGTGAAGACAATTGTCACCATATCGCAAAACCGCTGCGCCCAGCCGGGCAGCCGTTCGTGCAGGATCTCGATATTGATATTCTTGCGCCGGGCAATGGTATGCGGCAAGGCGACATACATCCCCCAGATCAGGAACATTTGCGATATTTCAGCAGCCCAGATGGTTGGCGCGGAAAACACATAGCGCGCCACGACTTCCCACGTCAGCAGCATGCCTGTTGCAAAGAACAGCCAGGCTGCCAGAGCGCCGAGCCGGTCTATCGCTTTGTCCCAGAAATTCACGCCATGGCCCCGCAAAGACGAAATTCAGATGGGCGGGGTCCAGGCCGCTCTCGGCTTGTCGGACCCCGGCCCGGCATCATGTATCAGCGCGTGCGCGCCGGTTACTGCAGCGACTGCGCCGCCTGCAGCACCTGTGCCCCAAGCTCGCCGGAGGCGGCCTTGTAGCCGTCGATGACCGGCTGCGCGGTCTGTTTCCAGGCGGTCACTTCTTCTGCAGTTGGTATGTAGACGGTCATGCCGTTTTCACTGGCAGCGGCATAGGCATTTTTTTCAATTTCGCTGACCTTGTCGCGCACCGTCATTTCGGCCTTCAGGGCGGCAGCGGAAATCACCTTGCGGGTATCTTCAGGCAGGCCCTGCCAGAACTTCTCGTTGACCAGAACGATGAACTCGATATCGGCGTGGTTGGTTACGGTTACATGGTCCATAACTTCCCAGAGCTTGCGTGACTTGACACCGGACACGCCGGTCATGCCGATATCCACGGTGCCGCGCTGATAGGCAAGATACTGTTCAGAACCCGAAATCAGGGTTGGAGATCCGCCCGCTGCTTCCGTGAACGCACCGAGCGTCTTGCCGAATACGCGGACCTTCTTGCCCTTCATGTCAGCCGGTGTTTTGACCGGTGCGCCCTTGGACAGCAGAATGGCGCCGCCATAGGCCTGCCACCACAAGACCCGTGATCCTGTACCCAGTATGGCTTCATCAAGCGGTGCTCTTACTGCGCTGCCCGGTGCCACGGCCTTGCGTACCAGCTCTTCCGAATTGAACAGGAAAGGCACATAGAATATATCAACAGCAGGCACGTCACCAACGAAACGGGTCAGCGAGGCAACTCCCATTTCAATAGAGCCGGAGCCAACCGCCTGCGGGACTTCCTTGTCCTTGTACAACTGGGCTGAATCGTAAATCTGAACCTCGACCTTGCCGCCGGAATTCTTTTCAACTTCGTCCTTGAACAGAACCAGGTTCTGACCAAGATGGCTCTTCAGCGGCAACTGCAGCGAGATACGAAGTGTTGTGTCAGCAGCCATCCCGGCCACTGAGGAGATGGCGATTGCCAACGCTGCCATCACGGATGCAAATAGGCGTTTCATGCTATGATTTCCCTGTGAACTATCTTTGTTTTTGTCATTGCCCCAAACTGGTGCCGAGGCGTTGAAGCTTCACTATTGCTCAGTCTGTCAAACCGGGCAAGCTTCAACAAAACCGCCTGACGAAAATTCAGCATGCCTGCGCGATGCGGCACTGCCGCTAGCGAATGTTCTGGCTAGGAAGGCATTCCGGCTGACGTTGCTCGAAACTGCCGTTTTCGATCATCAGTGCATTGTTCCGGCTGGAGATTGTGCACTTAATTGGAATTAGAATAAGTCTAAATTATTGTTTTAAATAGATAAATAGACTTTTTTCCATTGACCGCATATCCGCTTCGGTGATACCCGACTAAAACAGTCGGAAAATATTTACTGGTGCCATTATGGGTATTGACCAAAGCAGAATGGTGAAGGAAGGCGCGCAACGTGTGCTGGACAACAGGCCGGAACGGCTGTTCACCGTCGGCTTGCGATGCACCATCGAAGGATTCGATTACAGCGACATCGAGTGCTGGGAAACTGCATGGCGGACTTATTGCAGGGAAGTGGACGCGGTATGTGCGCGCCGCCTGCTGGGAGAGGTCCAGTACTTCGTCAGGGTTTTGCGGCAATACGACCCGCGCAGTTTCTCGTTGTTCCCGCACGGATGCCGCAGGCTCAGCCATGATGAAAGCCAGATACTGAACTTCATTGTCTGCCTGCAGAAAGCCGATGCAGCCGCTGCTGATATCGCCGTCCGGCTGGTCTTGGGAAACGCTGCTCAATGCCATCCCGTCAACCTGAAACATCTGCTTGCTGCAGGCCGCGCGGTGGCGGATGCGTTTACCGCTCATAGCCTGTTTTTCATACCGCTGGGTCAGGATGTCCTCGACGCACTGACCGGCAAATCCAACGCAATCTGCCCGGCCTGCCCGCCGGCAGAAATGCTGCAATTTCCAAAGTTCAACTGAAGGACGACCTGAGATGAAAAAACAATTGATGACAGCGTCGCTGGCCGCGATGGTGGTGTTTGCCCCGGTTCACACAGCCAGCGCTGCTGATGCCTCGGCAGTCATCTCGACATATTCCGATATTGCTGCTGCCAAGTATAGCGATGCGCTGACCACGGCAAAAACCCTGAAGACGGCAGTGGAAGCCTTCACCGCGTCGCCGACGGCGGAAAACCTCACCGCGGCGCGCGCTGCATGGGTGGCGGCCCGCGTGCCGTACCAGCAGACCGAGGTGTACCGGTTCGGCAACGCGATTGTCGATGACTGGGAAGGCAAGGTGAATGCCTGGCCGCTGGACGAGGGTTTGATCGACTACGTTGACCCCGACGCCTATGGCGAAGCTTCCGACGAAAACCCGTTCTACTCGGTCAATGTCATTGCCAACAAGTCGGTTATGGCCGGCGGCAAGACGATTGATGCAACCACGATCACGCCTGCCGTTCTTGAAAGCCTGCAGGAAGTGGGTGGCGTGGAAGCAAACGTGGCCACCGGCTATCACGCCATAGAATTCCTGCTGTGGGGTCAGGACAATAACGGCACCGACCCGGGTGCCGGCAATCGCCCGCACACAGATTTTGATACCGCCAATTGCACGGGTGGCAATTGTGACCGCCGGGCTGATTATCTGAGCGCCGCCACGGATCTTCTGGTCAACGACCTTGAAGATATGGCCGCCAACTGGACAGCAGACGGAGCCGCCCGCAAGTCTCTGGCAGAAGCGGATGCAAAGTCCGGGTTGAAGGCAATCCTGACCGGCATGGGATCGCTGTCTTATGGCGAACTTGCCGGCGAGCGCATGAAGCTCGGCCTTTTGTTGCATGACCCGGAAGAAGAGCATGATTGTTTTTCCGACAACACGCACAACTCGCATCTGTATGACGCCATAGGCATCCAGAATGTCTATCTGGGCAAATACCGGCGCACAGACGGATCGGTTGTTGAAGGCGCAGCCCTGTCTGACCTGGTCAGGGAAAAGGACCCTGCTCTGGATAGCGAACTGCGCGAAAAGCTTGCCGACACGGTTGCCAGGATGCAGGTCATGGCCAGGCGCGCGCAGGATGGCGAAAGCTACGACCAGATGATCGGCGAAGCCAACCCGGACGGCAATGCAGTTGTGCAGGCTGCAATTGACGCGCTGGTGGCTCAAACCCGGACAATTGAAAAAGTCGTCACGGCTCTTGATGTCAGGATTGACGTCGAGGGATCGGACAGCCTGGACAATCCA
>CAYRLR010000370.1:0-3743 GCA_964424975.1 uncultured Anderseniella sp. | reverse complement strand
AATCACCGGCACCCCGAACCTGTCTGTCCCCACCCGCTTTACAGGGATATATTCCGTTCGTCCTGGCCATCTGGTCCAGTCAAACCCGGCAATGGCCGGTGCCATGGTCAGCTGGATCGGATCTTGCCGGCCCGACAGTTTCGCCACCATCCCGCTGACGAACAATTTGAACCCGATATAGGCAGCCAGCGAATTGCCCGGCAAACCGGCCACAACGCAAGTCCCGATCCTGCCGAACATGACAGGCTTTCCCGGTTTCATGGCGACCTGCCAGAAGGCAACCTCGCCCCCGGCTTTTTCCAGCGCAGGCTTGATGAAATCATGTCCCCCGACGGACACCGCACCGGACGATATGATCAGGTCGAATGTCCCGCCTATGCTGGTAAAACAGGCGGTCGTCTCTTCCAGCGTGTCACCAATGATGCCCAGGTCGGTCACTGCCGCCCCGGCTTGCCTTGCAAGATAGACAAGCATGGGCCGATTGGCATCAAACATCTGGCCAGGGGACACTGGTTGGCCAGCCTCGACAAGCTCATTGCCGGTTGAGAAGACGCCAATCCTCGGCCTGCGATAGGCATTGACCGCAGAATAGCCATTGGCGGCCAGCAGCCCGATATGCCGGGATCCAAGTCGGGTGCCGGCTGTGACCAGAACAGCGCCACGCGCGATGTCTTCTCCCTGGCGCCTGACATTCTGGCCTGGCTTTGGTCGGCGCAGGAATACTGCCTGATTTAAATCCCTGCCGACATCTTCCTGCATTACCACCGCGTCAAAGCCGGCGGGAACCGGTGCGCCTGTAAAAATGCGCAGCGCGGCAGCTGTAACAGGCTCTGGAAAACCCGAATGCGGACCTGCCGCAACCGGCCCTGTGACCGGCAGCATCCACGGCCCGTTGCCGGTGAAACATGACGTGCTGACTGCGAAACCGTCCATCGCCGAATTGTCGAACAACGGCATCGGTGCAGGTGCATGCAGATCCTTGCTCAAGGTGCGGTTGCCTGCATTGTCCAGGTCGACCAGTTCAAATGTTCTCGGCGCTTGCACCAGTGCATGGGCATGCATCACCGCGTCGTCCACCGACATCCGCGACTTTGCCTGACCAGGTTCATCACACCCACACATGGCGGGCTGCGCAATATCAGACATGAACAATATCTCCCGGTTTGCAGTTGGATTCGCCCGGTACGGTCGGCACCGAAACCGGCAGGCCTTCGGTCGAGCAATCCATATCTCGCAGCAATCCGTCGTCCAGACCGTAAACCCAGCCATGAATCCGCAACGGTTTGCCACGGCGCCACGCAGACTGGATGATCGGTGTTCGCGCCAAGCTTGCAACCTGCGCCTGTATGCTCAGTTCGCACAGCCTGTCCTGGCGCAATTGCTCGTCGCCAATCCCGGCAAGTTCGCGCGCGCTGACGTCAGCGACATCCCGGATGGGCTGCAGCCAGTGATCAATTATACCGTGGCGATGTCCGTCCATTGCTGCCCGTATGCCGCCACAACCATGATGGCCGCACACGATGATATGGCTGATCTCCAGCGTCTCGACAGCGAACTCCAGTACCGACAGCAAATTCAGATCGGCCCTGTGCACCAGGTTGGCGACATTGCGATGAACAAACACTTCGCCCGGTTCCAGTCCGGTAATGACATTGGCCGGCACCCGGCTGTCTGAACAGCCTATCCACAGATATTCAGGCCGCTGCAGATTGGACAGCCTGTGGAAATAGTCCGGGTCCTCACGGTGTTTCGCCGTTGCCCAGCGGACATTGTGTTCCAGCAGATCAGACAGCATTGCCCGGCTCCTGAAGCTTGATCCCTCTGCGCGCCGACATCCGCTGCGCCAGGTTCCGCAAGTCGTCTGCAGTCAGTCGAATACGAGCCAGCGGCAACACGATCGCGTTTTCCAGTGTCAGGTGATGTCGTTCATTTGCAGCAAACCTGCGCAGCAGCCCGGCAAGCGAGGTGGCCAGCGCCATGCTGGTTTTACCGGCGAGGGTTTTGGTCAGGCCATCGACGATCAGCTCTGCATCGAGCTTGTCTGCGGCATGCTCCTGGGTCAACTGGCCAAGCACGTCATCAATCCGGTCGTCAGGAACCGCCCGCCTGCGCAGCAACGGGAACAGGTCTTGCTCTTCATCCACGATATGCGGACCGTAATCCAGCCTCAGAAACCGCAGAACCGCTTGCATCATGTCCCGGTCAGGCCATTTCTGATCGGCAATCCTGTCGAGAACATTACACAGCACCCGGTGGCGAAAATGTTCGGCAAAAATATAGTCCAGCGGTTCAGCAAATTGCGATGGTGGAGGCGCGTTGGCGAGCGTCTCCAGTGCCAGAACCTCCGTCTCCTCCTTCTTCGACATTTTCAGTTCCTCCTGTGACCCGCGCCGCAAAGAATGCTCGCTTCGCGAATAAGGCATATGAAAACAACAGTTTGACGAGTAGTTCTGATTCAATGGAACAGGCTTACCCGGCTCACTGGACCAGCAAACCCTGTGAAGCCTCCATATCAATGCCCTGTATGTCGGCCTGCCCTGCCAGAATGGAAATGTACTGTGCCACGGCCTTTGACCAGGCTGCTGCTTCCATCCAGGCAGCTATGCGCTGCTGCACGTGTTCATAGGGCAATTGTTCACCGTCAATCTTGCGGTCCAGCACAATCAGGTGAATGCCGAAGCGACTTTCAACCAGCTTTGGTGAAGCATGCCCGGCTGTCATGCTTGCCAGCGCACGTTCAAATTCGGACACCGTTGAACCCGTTGTAAGCTGGCCCAGATTGCCACCCTGCTGGCCCGACGGACAATCCGAGAATTCCCGGGCAGCACCGGCAAACTCGTCCGGGTTAAGGGTCAGATGGGCGCCAAGATTCTCGGCCCTGGCACGCGCTGCACTACGCGCCTGAGCATCCGAACTTTCGACGGCAAACAGGATGTGGCGTGCCTCGTAAATCGTGTCAGAGCAAAACCGATGCTTGTTCACCGCGTGGAACCGTCGGCACTCTTCGTCACCGGCCTGCGGCACATCAATTTCCTGCTCAACGAGCAATCTTATGACGGCGTCTTCACGCGTTTCCTCCAGCTTTTTGCCACCACTTGCAGTATCCACGTGCACACCCAGTCTGCCGGCTTCCTGCAGCAACAGTTCACGCACTGCCAGTGCATGGGCAGCTTGCGCCAGCGCAGCACCGGGATTTTCCGCGGGATGGTTCTGCGCCTCGGCCATGATCGCGGTTTCCGGTATGAGCACGCCATTGACCGTGACATCCCTGATCACTTTTGCCGGTTTGGGCGGTATCTTCGTATCGGGTTCGACATAGCCTTCATATGAGGCTTCGGTGGTTGTCTTCTTGCCGGGTTCACGCATATGCAGGGTCGGGTTCTGGTAAATTGCTGTCATGTGCCTTACTCCGCCGGCGTACGGGAAACTGAACGACGATTGCGCTCACGGACCACCTGGTAACCTGGTCTCCACAGATAGCGAACCGGGACCGACAGCATGTGCACGAGCCTTGAAAACGGGAAAATCAGGAAGATGGTGAGACCGAGCAGGATATGCGCCTGATACGGCCACGCCTGCTGCGCGATGAGACTGGCTGTCCCCTCGATACGCAAAGTGAGAATGCGCTGCGCCCATTCTGACAGTGCCAGCATGACGCCGGCGTCCGCATGCTGAAGCGAGTACGGCACCGTGATCAGACCCAGTGTCAGTTGCACCCAGAGGATGACGAGAATCGCGTTGTC
>CAYRLR010000369.1:0-3756 GCA_964424975.1 uncultured Anderseniella sp. | reverse complement strand
GCCCGGGCGGCTTCTATCCGGAAAAAATCAACCGCCGCTCCCGCAGCGAGAATAACCGGTACCAAGGCAAGTCCCAACATCAACGCAACGGCACCTCGAGTATCTCGAGAAAACCCTGAGGCGAGCTGCGAGACAGCTGTGTTAATCCTGTTTGCGGTCAACTTCATTGCATAAGTCCCTGTCATATTCACGCCATTGGAGCGTAATCCAGATGACGATGGCCGGTATCGCGAACCGGCTCCTGTGAGGTTCGATTACTCACAAGCTCAGCAATCTTCGGGCCAATCGCGACAGATACGGCGCCCGCCGCCCCGAAACCGGATAACAAGGATAAGAAAGAGTTAATTCCTGCGGTGTTTTTCGAGAATTCTGCGCGAAATTTTCCGCGCGCTATAATCAGAGCGTCCGGCGCGCCTTTACAGCCGCCGCCAGCGTACCTTCATCAAGATAATCCAGCTCACCGCCGACCGGTACGCCGTGTGCCAATCTGGTCACACTTACATTGGAGCCTTCAAGCTGATCCATGATGTAATGGGCTGTTGTCTGGCCATCCACAGTGGCATTGACAGCAATCACCACCTCGACCACACCGCTGCCGGTTACCCGCTCAACCAGTTCAGCAATTCGCAGATCTTCAGGCCTGATCCCGTCGATTGCCGACAGGGTACCGCCAAGCACGTGATAAACGCCTGAAATGGCCGCCGCGCGCTCAAGCGCCCATAGGTCGGCGACCTCTTCCACCACGCAGATCTGGGTCGTGTCGCGGCGCGGATCGGAGCACAAGGTACACGGATTGACGACATCCACATTTCCGCAGATGTCGCATTCGGAGACCTTGTCGAGCACATCTGCCAGCGCCGCACCCAGCGGCCGCATCAGCTTTTCTCGGTTCTTGACAAGGTGCAGCGCGGCACGACGGGCAGACCGCGGGCCCAGGCCGGGCAATCGGGATAACAATTGAATGAGGCGTTCAATTTCCACCCCGACTACATTGCGCTTCATGATTATACCTGACGGCCGGAACAAATTGCGCGCGCACGACCACGCGACGATCTCTGGGGAAATATCTCCGGTATTACATGCCCGGGATGTTGAAACCGGGCGGCAATGCCATGCCGCCGGTGACATCCTTCATCTGGTCAGCCACCAGTTGATCCACCTTGGCCCTGGCTTCATTGTAGGCCGCCATTAGCAGATCCTCGAGAATTTCCTTCTCGTCGGGCTTCATGAGGCTGTCATCCACCTCGATAGACTGCATCAGGTTCTTGCCGTTAAGGGTCACCTTGACCAAGCCGGCGCCAGCCTGTCCGGTCACTGCCATTTCATCCAGGCGAGCCTGCATGTCGGCCATCTTGGCCTGCATTTCCTGAACCTGTTTCATCATATTGCCGAGATTTTTCATGGGCCTTTACCTTTTACATGTCGAAATTCAGAGTGGTTATACCAAAGGAACTGACTATTGAACGTGTTGCCGGGGGTTCAGTCAGCCAGATCATCGTGACTGTCAGCATCAAAGCCGGGTTGCTCATCGGACGGCGCAGCTGTTTCGGCCCTGAGATCACGCACTTCCAGGATTTCAGCGCGCGGAAATCCTTTCAACACGGCCTGGACGCCTTCACTGTCACGCGCCCGGCGGAACAAGTCATCGCGGCGTTCACGCTTTTGATCGGCAATGGTCTGGCCGGGCGCTTCGGCTGAAGACACCGAGACAATCCAGCGATTTCCCGTCCACGCCTCGAGGCGGCGCGAAAGTTCATTTGCGATTCCAAGCGGGGCATCCGGTAACAGAGCCAGTTCGATGCGGCCTGTACCAACCGATACAGGCACCACATGGCGCTCCAGTTCGCGCACCAGTTTTACGTCGCGCTTGCTCGACACGTACGCCACCAACTCTTCGAACGACGCAAATTCCGACGGCTGGGGCGGCTGCTGAGTGGCGCTGTCATCGTCTTCGGATGAGGACGGCCTGGGCTGAGCAGCAGTCATTACCGGCGCATGTGCTACGGGCGGCATGCCGGGACCTGGCGCGGGTGCCGGCGCACGCGATGCGGCAACAGATTGCCCTGCGGCATTATTTGTGCCGGAAGCAGCCGCTGTATTTTGCACAGCCGGCGCACCATCGCCGGCAGCGGTCGCCTTTACAAGGCGCGCCAGCGCTTCCGGTGTTGGCATGTCGGCAATATGAGCCATGCGGATCAACAGCATTTCTGCTGCCATCAGGGCATTGTTGGCACGCGAGACTTCTTCCATGCCCTTCAGCAACATCTGCCAGGCACGCGCCAGCACCGGCATGGCAAGCTTGTCGGCGAACTCCTTGCCCCGCGTGCGCTCCGCTTGTGACACGGCAGCATCATCTGCCGATTTTGGTGATACTTTCAGCTTGGTGACCCAATGCACGAAACCGGCAAGGTCGCCGATGATCACTTCGGGATCTGCTCCCAGATTGTGTTGTGCTTCAAGTTCATCCAGGGCGGCTGCAGCGTCACCGCGCATGACAGCTTCAAACAGGTCAATAATACGCGCCCGGTCGGACAAGCCCAGCATCGACTGCACATCGTCGGCGCGAACCTGATCGGTGCCATAGGCAATGGCCTGATCCAGCAGCGACAGGCCATCGCGAACCGATCCTTCGGCGGCACGCGAGATCATGCGCAAAGCCTCGATCTCGGCCTTGACGCCTTCAAGATCGGAGATTCGCTGGAAATGCTCCACCAGCAACCCGGCATCAAGCCGCCGCAGGTCGAACCGTTGGCAACGCGACAGAACCGTCACGGGGACTTTCCGTATTTCGGTTGTGGCGAAAATGAACTTTACGTGCGGTGGCGGCTCCTCGAGGGTTTTCAACAAGGCATTGAAAGCAGCCGTCGACAGCATGTGCACTTCGTCAATGATGTAGACCTTGTAACGCGCCGAGGCCGGCTTGTACTTCACGGCGTCGTTGATCTCGCGGACATTGTCGACACCTGTATGGGATGCGGCATCCATCTCGATGACGTCCACATGGCGCGATTCCAGAATGGCGTCACAATGGTCACCCTTGACCGACAGGTCGACTGACGGACCCGTGTCTTCTCCGCCTTTCTGATAATTCAGCGCGCGTGCGATCAGGCGGGCAGTAGTGGTCTTGCCGATCCCGCGAACGCCGGTGAGCATGTAGGCCTGGGCGATGCGACCGGATGCAAATGCATTGGTGAGAGTTCTCACCATCGCATCCTGACCGATCAGGTCTTCAAAGGTCTGGGGGCGATACTTGCGCGCCAGCACCCGATACGGCGTGTTGGGATTTGTCGTATTTTCAACTGTCTCAGACATAGCCCGCGCGGATCAGTTAAAGGTGCAGATTGCATGCAGCCAGTTGGTCCGTATCGGCTTTTGTAGATCAGGATGATTTCTGGTTGCATGAACCAAAACCACATATCTGATCGCTTCCAAAGTGTTAGAGCAACTTTATGAATTCAGACGAACCCATGTTGCTCCAGACATTTGCCGGTTTGCCAGCTTCAAGCCGCTATTCGAGTGGGAGGCTGGACGGGCAACCCGAACCAAACTCACTAGGGCTGCTTCCTTCCGGACCTGACCCGGTTGGCGAGCGATACGTCTGCTGCCAACCTCCCGCCTCCTATATCGGACGGAATGAGGCGGGATGCAAGAGGTCAAGACGCTGAATATCACAGGAAGTAATTAATGAGCGCTGTAATATAGTCAGCAAAGGTCTTGCCAGTGATGCAGGTGCATGGCACACCCGGCGCGATTGCA
>CAYRLR010000368.1:1685-3766 GCA_964424975.1 uncultured Anderseniella sp. | reverse complement strand
CTGGAAACCGATATCGGCGAACGCGGTGGCAATCACCTTCTGACCGCGGTCGTGGCCGTCCTGGCCCATCTTGGCGACCAGGATTCGGGGTTTGCGGCCATCTGTTTCCTCGAATGCATCCACCATGGCCTGGGCATGGATCAGGCTCTCGGAAGCCTCGCCGATTTCCTTGCGGTAAACGCCATGAATGACCTGGGTTTCGGCCACGTGCCGGTTCCAGACGGTTTCCAGCGCCAGCGAAATTTCACCGACGGTTGCCATGGCGCGCGCTGCATCAACGGCGGCTGCCAGCAGGTTGCCGTCTCCGGACCTGGCAATACGGGTCAGTTCTCCAAGCGTACCGGCAACCTGTGCGTCATCGCGTTCGGCCTTCAGGCGTGCCAGCTTGTCCAGTTGCTGGGCGCGCACCGACGACTTGTCGACCTTCAGAATGTCGATATGGGCTTCGTCGCTGGCGATGTACTTGTTGATGCCGACAACCGTCTGCTCCGCGGAATCGATCCGCGCCTGTGTACGCGCAGCGGCCTCCTCGATTCTCAGTTTCGGCAAGCCTTGCGAGATCGCTTCAGCCATGCCGCCGAGACCTTCGATCTCCTCGATGTGCGCCCACGCCTTTGCCGCCAGGTCGGCCGTCAGACGCTCCACATAATAGCTGCCGCCCCAGGGATCAGCGACCCGGCAGGTACCGGCTTCGTGTTGCAGGAACAGTTGCGTGTTGCGGGCAATGCGGGCCGAAAAATCCGTCGGCAGGGCCAGGGCTTCATCCAGCGCATTGGTGTGCAGCGACTGGCTGTGGCCTTGCGTGGCAGCCATGGCCTCGATGCAGGTGCGCCCGACATTGTTGAACACGTCCTGTGCGGTCAGCGACCAGCCGGAGGTCTGGCAATGGGTGCGCAGTGACAGCGATCGGTCACTTTGCGGATTAAATTGTTTCATCAGCTTGGCCCACAGCATGCGCGCTGCGCGCATCTTGGCAATTTCCATGAAATAGTTCATGCCGATGGCCCAGAAGAATGACAGCCTCGGCGCAAACCTGTCGATGGGCAGGCCTGCAGCCACACCGGCGCGGGCATATTCCACCCCGTCAGCCAGCGTATAGGCCAGTTCCAGATCAGCCGTCGCACCGGCTTCCTGCATATGGTAGCCGGAGATCGAGATCGAATTGAACTTCGGCATGTTCTGCGAGGTGAAGGCGAAAATATCGGAGATGATGCGCATCGAGCGGGCAGGTGGATAAATATAGGTATTGCGCACCATGAATTCTTTCAGAATGTCATTCTGAATGGTGCCGGTCAGCTTGTCGGGCGACACGCCCTGTTCTTCGGCTGCCACTATGTACAGTGCCATGATCGGCAGTACGGCCCCGTTCATGGTCATCGAGACCGACATCTCGTCGAGTGGTATGCGGTCGAACAGAGTGCGCATGTCATAGATGGAGTCAATCGCCACGCCTGCCATGCCGACATCACCGGCAACGCGCGGATGGTCTGAATCGTAGCCGCGGTGAGTCGCCAGGTCGAAGGCAATCGACAGGCCCTTTTGCCCGGCTGCCAGGTTGCGCCGGTAGAACGCGTTGGAATCCTCTGCCGTCGAGAAACCGGCATACTGGCGGATGGTCCAGGGCTGGGTTGCATACATGGCCGGGTAGGGCCCGCGCAGGTAAGGCGCTGCACCGGGCCAGGTGTTCAGGAAGTCGAGGCCTGCCACGTCACCGGCGCCATAGACGGATTTGACATCGATGCCTTCCGGCGTGCGGAAGCTTTGTATCTCCGGCCCGCTGGTGCCGGCCGGCAGTTCAAAATCGATAGTGGAAAAGTCCGGCAATGTGCTCATGATGCATCTCCTGTCGCCAGCATGGAAAGCTCGCCTAGCAGCGTCAAGACGTTTTGCCCCGCATGGACAAACTGTTGCACACCCGCGGCTGTCAGCTGGTCTTCCATCTGTCCCGGTTTGCCTGCCAGCAGGATGCGCTGCGCGCCGTGGCGTGCGAGCGTTTGCGCGGCAGCTTCGGCCTCGTCGGCATAGAGGGCGTCGGACGAGCAGATGCAGGCGATGGTCGCCTTGCTGGCCGACAGGTCTTG
>CAYRLR010000368.1:0-1675 GCA_964424975.1 uncultured Anderseniella sp. | reverse complement strand
GATCCGGTCACCACGTCAATGCCGCCGGACGCCAGCAGATTGCTCATCCATGTGGCCCGCACCGTGAAGTCGGCAGGGCTTCCGAGGGTGGCCAGGAAAACCGTGGGCCGCGAACCTGATTTTTCCAGAAACGCATCGCTGGCGTCGCGCAGCGCCTCGAATCCCTCGCCCAGGCGATGTTGCTGCAGGCGATCACATGTCTGCATGGCAACTGCCGGTGAGACTTCGCCGATCGTCCAGTCTTTCGGTACATCCATCGCAAGCGTCTTGTTTGAGGCTTCGGTGAGGTTTGGAAATTCCGAAACACCGATCAGCGGCATCTTGCGCCTGGCGATATCTGAATCGCGCGCAATGCGCACAGTCTCGATCATGGCATGCACCTTGCCGTCCACAAGAGCTGTCATCATGCCGCCATCGGCTTCAATGGCCTGGAAAATTTGCCAGGCAGAGCGGGCGAGGTCTTGGGTCAGCGCTTCAACGTGGCCGGACCCGGCGGTTGCATCGCGCACCCGGCCAACGCGGGATTCCTCCAGCAACAGCGCCTGGATATTGCGGGCCATGCGGCGGGCGAAACCGTCAGGCAGCCCCAGTGCATGGGTAAACGGCAGCACGGTGACGCTGTCCGCGCCGCCAATGCCGGCGGCGAAGCTTGCCGTTGTGGTGCGCAGCAGGTTCACATGCGGATCGCGCTTCGACATCATGCGCGCCGCCGTTTCAACGTGAAGTGTCACAGGTGCCCGGGCCAGCCCCGAGACGTCCAGCAGTCGTGCCCACAGCAGGCGCGCCGCGCGCAGCTTGGCAATGGTTATGAACTGGTCGGCATCTGCGCTCAACAGCATGGAAATGCGCGCCGCCGCGTCCGCCGGTGCAATGCCGCCTGCCTCCAGCATACGCAGGTATTCCACTGCGGTCGCCAGCGCGAAACCCAGTTCCTGTGCTTCGGAACATCCCGCACCATGATACACGCGTGCATCTGCCTGCGCGACCGGTCCCCGGTGATCGGACTTGCCGGTCAGCCTGAACATGTCGCCGAACCGGCGGGACAGTTCGCCGCGCTCGGTGACCTTGCCGCCGTGCGCAAAAGCGCCGAGCGGATCAAGGCCAAGCGTCAGTCTGCAGCGCGACAGGTCAAGCCGCCGGCTTTTGTATTCGTCCAGCACCAGCAAGGCGAGGTCACGGCCGTGGCGCCCGGCATCGAGACGCACATCAATCAGGTCCAGTTCGACGGCTTCAAACAGACGCTGCACCGACCGGGCATCGCTGATTGCCACACCCGCAGCACCTGCTGATATGCTGCCGGGCAGGACCACCGAGATACCGCTGGCCCCGTTGGTCAGGTCATCGAGCATCTGTGCGTTGGCAGCGGCGATGTCGGGCATGTCGGCGCGCTGCGCCAGTGTCCAGGCATCCGCCGTGGCACGCGCGGGCGCGGCCGGCAATACAGGTGGATTTTCCGCAGGACCGTAAACCGGCTCGATGACAATGCCGTCCGAAGTGCGTGTGCGCAGTGTCTCGAACGAGCGACCCTTCAGGCTTGCGTCCACAAGCGCGCGCCAGTCGTCGCGTTCAAGTGCCGGAAACTCACCTGCCAGTTTTAAAGTGTTCATCGTGCAGCCATACCCATTCGCATATTGCGTTGCACAATTTTGTAGCGCAGCGCCCGGTTTTCTGCAAA
>CAYRLR010000367.1:0-3769 GCA_964424975.1 uncultured Anderseniella sp. | reverse complement strand
TCCTGCTCCATCCAGTCCATGGTTGCAGCACCATCATGCACTTCGCCGATTTTGTGACTCTTGCCTGAATAGAAAAGAATCCGCTCCGTAACAGTGGTCTTGCCGGCGTCAATGTGCGCCATGATACCAAAGTTCCGGTAGTCTTTAAGGTCGTGCGTGCGGGCCATCTGCCTGATCTCCGAAATGAATTACCAACGGTAGTGCGAGAAAGCGCGGTTCGCTTCTGCCATCCGATGGGTGTCTTCACGCTTCTTTACTGCAGTGCCGCGATTGCTGGCAGCATCCATGAGCTCGCCGGACAAGCGTTCCACCATCGTGTTTTCATTGCGACCGCGCGCGGCTATGATCAGCCAGCGGATAGCAAGCGCCTGACGGCGTTCGGTGCGAACCTCGACCGGCACCTGGTATGTTGCACCACCCACACGGCGCGAACGCACCTCGACTGCGGGGGCTACATTTTCCAGTGCCTGATGAAAAACAATCAGCGGCTCTTGGCGCAGCTTTTCTTCGATCTTGTCGAAAGCGCCATAAACGATGCTCTCAGCGACGGATTTCCGCCCGTCGAGCATCAGGTTGTTCATGAACTTCGACAGAATCATATCTCCGAACTTCGGGTCCGGGTTGATTACGCGTTTTTCTGCGCGGTGACGGCGTGACATGGCTTAACTACCCTCTTCCAACGCTTATTTAGGACGCTTCGCGCCGTACTTGGAACGACGCTGGCGGCGCTTGGCCAAACCTTGCGTATCCAGAACGCCACGAATGATGTGATAACGAACACCGGGAAGATCCTTCACACGACCGCCGCGGATCATCACCACGGAGTGCTCCTGAAGGTTGTGACCCTCACCGGGAATATAACTGGTAACTTCGAACCCATTGGTCAGACGCACACGCGCAACCTTACGAAGCGCCGAGTTCGGCTTCTTCGGAGTTGTCGTGTAGACGCGGGTACAAACGCCACGCTTCTGCGGGCATTCCTGCATCGCTGGCACCTTGTTGCGGGTCTTTTGTGCAACACGGGGCTTACGGATTAGCTGGTTGATCGTCGGCATATAGGTCTCGCGCTCTCGAACAGGTCACGTTAAAACAAGGTACGCGCACGATCCGCTGAATGAGCGCACGCATAAAATAAACGCCGATCCACCATTTATTTGGTGACCAGCGCCTCAAATCCAGAGGACTTTCAGGCCCATACGTCCTGAGAGTCATGTTCCGATCTGACTCAACTTGGCTTTCCCGGTAACGTCTAGACAATCTGGCCTACGGCTTACCGCCTCGAAAGTTGACCGGAACATACCCATCACCCCCCCTGCCGTCAAGTGCTGAATTTGGTCTATTTCAACTCTCTTCAGGCGCTTTTACCCAATAATTGTCCAGACTTGGCCGCAATTGGTCCGGGTTCCGCAAACAATGGCCCCGATGACGCCATACCACGGCCCATTGGGTGAATCACTTTGGTTATCACGGACGGCACCATATCCCCCTCGCTTTGAAGAATCAGATGCGGGTATCACCGGAGGGCTCAATGCAACATCAAGTCGAAACATGGTGGCACGAACTTAATACATGGGATGCGCTGGAGTCGCGAAATTTCTATCGCCGCACCCTGGGCTGGACATTCGAGCAGGTCACCCTGCCCGATGGCGAACCCTACTGGCTGGCCCGCAAGGGCGGTAAAATGGTTGGCGGCGTTTACAATCTGTCGGCACCGAAATTCAAGGGTATCCCTGCCCACTGGATGACCTACATGGCAGTCGACGATCTCGACCGCGCCGCACAGGAAACCACCTCTGCCGGTGGCGAAGTCACCCGGCCTGCGACGGACATTCCCGGTATTGGCAAAATCGCAATCGTTACCGATGCTTCAGGTGCCCTCATTGGCTTGATTGAACCGGACCTTGACCAACTCGACCACGGTACGAAGGTCATGGACAGTGACCTTGCCGATGGCGACGAGCGCGTGGAATTCCCACCGGACCTGGCTGCGGTCAACGCCGAAACTGCCAGGCAGCCCCTGGCCAGCTAGGCCCACCCTGGTTTTGATTGAATAACAACCGCTGGCGCAACATGCGATCCGCAGGGTCGCATTTGTTCCAGCGGTATCAGGCCTGGCGCGGCGGGTGCTCGGTTGCAGCACGGGCTTCGGCCTTCTCATCATATACAATGATACCGCGCTTGCCCTCGCGAGCCTCCTGCCAGGCGGCATCATGAGGCTGCTTGTCGGGTCTTGCCGGGACTTCGCCGCCGCGCAGGATGTCGACGTCCTGCCAGCCTCTTTCAAGCAGTGCCTTCACCGCCTCCTTACGGCCCCCTGACGGGTTTCGTGCAGATACAAAGATGACGAACCCCCGGTCGGCGTTTTCAGCCACGCCGGACTTGTGTCCACCCTGCCCCAGAAACATGAACACTGATCGCTTCAACTTAAATGCCACACAAGCCTCCCGGGAAAAGATGGATATCGGTTGCAGTCGAACATCTGCACCCATCACGTGTCGATAACGTTAAAAAACCGCCGCGATCAATCACGATCGCGGCGGCCAACAGTGTCACTCATTGCATCTTCAGTCGACGAACAGGCCTACTCGCCTGCCGCCACTGGCTCAGCCGGCTCACTTGCGTCTTCGACCGCAACTTTTGCCTGTTCATCCAGGATCAGGCCGTCGCGCTTGTCTGCAACGGATTTGAAGCGGGACAACATGCCGCCGGTACCAGCCGGGATGAGACGGCCGACGATGACGTTTTCCTTGAGACCTTCCAGCGTATCGATCTTGCCGCTGATTGCAGCTTCGGTAAGTACGCGGGTTGTTTCCTGGAATGACGCCGCCGAAATGAACGACCGGGTCTGCAGGCTGGCCTTGGTGATACCAAGCAGGACCGGCACACCGGAAGCAGGTTTCTTGCCTTCTTCCAGCATTTTGGCGTTGATGTTTTCCATTTCGGTACGGTCAAGCTGTTCACCTGACAACAGCGAGGTATCGCCGGTGTCATTGATCTCGACCTTCTGAAGCATCTGGCGGACAATAACTTCAATGTGCTTGTCATTGATGCTCACACCCTGCAGGCGGTAAACCTCCTGCACTTCGTTGACCAGATAGGTCGCCAGTTCCTCGACGCCCTTGATGGCAAGGATGTCATGCGGTGCCGGGTGACCATCCAGGATGTATTCGCCCTTCTCGATGAAGTCACCTTCCTGGACCGGAAGGTGCTTGCCCTTCGGGATCAGATATTCCGCCGGCTCAAGAGATGCGTCTTCCGGCACAATGCGGATGCGGCGCTTGTTCTTGTAATCACGACCGAATTCTACACGACCGGAAATCTCGGCTATGACCGCATGATCCTTTGGACGGCGGGCCTCGAACAACTCGGCAACACGTGGCAGACCGCCGGTGATGTCGCGTGTCTTGGCACTTTCCAGAGGGATACGGGCAAGCACGTCACCAGCCGTAACCACCGAGCCGGGGTCAACCGACAGGATTGCGTCAACCGACAGAAGATAGCGAGCCTCACCGCCACGTGGCAGTTTGAGGATTTCGCCTTTCTTGTCCTTGATGATCATTGCCGGACGCAGATCAGACCCACGCGGGCTGGTACGCCAGTCGATCAGGACGCGGTTGGTGATACCGGTTGATTCATCGGTGACTTCCGACACCGAGACGCCGTCAACGACGTCCTCGAATTCAATGATACCATCAACTTCGGTCATGACCGGACGGGTGTATGGATCCCATTCAGCCAGACGCATGCCGCGTTTGATCTTGTCGCCTTC
>CAYRLR010000366.1:0-3786 GCA_964424975.1 uncultured Anderseniella sp. | reverse complement strand
GGGTGGATCAACGCCTATACCTAAAGTATCGGTCTTGATCAAGGCGGATACTTTAGCGTCAGGACCCTACCTCTTCTTCATTGCGAAACCGGCAATTGCATCCTGGTAGTCAGACAGCAGTCCGGCGAATATACCGTCCCACTCATGCTCGCAAATGGCCAGTTCCCGGGCGCGGATGCCGAATTGCTTGCGCATCTCGCTATTCTTCAGCAATTGCACCAGCCGCTCAATCATCTGGTCTTCGCGCTCAACCGGCACCAGAAAACCGGTTTCACCTTCGCGCACCAGAGACCGTGAACCGGTGGCATCTGCGGTAACCGATGGTAATCCGCTTGCCATGGCTTCAAGCGTCACATTGCCGAACGTTTCAGTAATGGAAGGAAAGAAGAAGATATCGGACGATGCGTACCCTGTTGCCAGATCATCGCCATGCAGAAATCCTGCGAAAACCGTGTCCGGCAGCGCCTTGCGCATCCAGCCTGCCTCGGGTCCGTCACCCAGCAACATGGTGCGATGTGCAACACCGCTGGCCTTCAATCCGGCGAACACACGCGCCATAACGCCCATGTTTTTTTCCGCCACCAGGCGACCCGCATAGGCGATCACCAATTCATCATCTCCGATGCCGTGCGCGCGGCGCCATTGCAATGACCGCCGGCCCGGACTGAACCGCTCATGATCCACACCGCGCGTCCACAGTCGCATATTCTCGGCAATACCATGGCCTGCCAGTTCATCCATCATGGAGACGGACGGAACGTAGAGATGTTCGCAGCGCGCGTAGAAATCCCGCAAATGTCTGCGGACCCTCGGTTCTAGAAAGCCAAGCCGATAGTATTGCAGATAACCGTCAAACCGGGTGTGGAACGACGATACCGCGGGCACGCCCATTTTCTCGGCCAGTCGCAACGCGCAGTGACCGGTAATATCGGGAACGGCGATATGGAACAGATCCGGCTTGAACCGGGCGATTTCGTTCTTCAGATGCCGCGTTAACCGGCCGCCCAGGCGATACTCGTTGCGGGTCGGAATGGCAATCGAGGGCACCGGTAGCAGCCTGCCCTGGTGCTCCATTGCAGGCGTGTCAGCCACCGGCGCAATGACCAGCACTTCAACGCCATGACTTTCCAGCCAGCCCACAAGCCGGTTGAGCGTCAATGACACGCCGTCCTTGATATAGTTGTAATTGCCGGTGGTCAGTACGACCCGAAGTGGTTCAGTCAAAACGAAAATCAACCTCTGGTGATTCAGGGCCTGCGCCCTGACTGACGCTGAGATGAAACCCATCCACTGTCAACTGTCAACGCGCGGCTGGTGTTGGGCCAGCGTGATTGCTAAAAGAGTTTCCACCTATTCTTCTCAACCATCTTCCGGTGACGTGCGCAATTGCTAGAACTTTCTGCAACCCTGACTGTCGCATTCGTGGCATTGGCACTTGAACGGTTACTCGGGTACCCGAGCCCCGTTCGCCGCTTACTTGGCCATCCTTCAAACGGACTCTACATGCTCAACGGCGTTTTCACCGCCCTGGTGCCGGACCCGGCATCCACCGCACTGCGGCGCACCATCATGGGCGCCACCTTCTGCCTGCTGAGCGTAGGGGTAACCCTTATTCTTGCAATCGTCGCCACAACGACGCTTCGTACATTGCCCTATGCCTGGTGTTGGGAAGGTGTTCTGGCTACACCATTCATTGCACAATATGCATTGCGGGTGCGCGCGCGTGCTGTTGCCGACGCACTGGACAAGGACCTGGCTACTGCACGGATTGAACTTGGCCAACTGGTCAATCACGACCTGTCACGGCTTGATCACAGCTCGATCGTTCGAGGTTGTCTTGAAGCGGTTGCCAGTAATACCGCAACAGCAATCGTCACTCCTGCCGTCTGGCTGGCCCTGTTCGGTTTGCCGGGTATTGTAGCCATCTCCGCTTTGTCGGCAGTACATCGACGCCTGGCGCATGACCGTAAAGCACGCCTGTTCAGCAGCCTGTTGGACACGGCAGCCAATTACCTCCCGGCACGTCTGGCTGGCCTGCTGTTCGCGGGCGCTGCCAGCATGACCTCGCCATCCGGCGGAGCCCGCGCCCTGGAGACAATCTGGCACGACGCCCGCAGACTCAGCAGTCAGACATCAGCCTGGCCTGAATGTGCCATGGCTGGTGCACTGGACCTTCGCCTGGGAGGACCACGTCAGTACGGCGACACCCGGGTGGAGCGAAACTGGGCTGGCGACGGTATTGAACACCTGACCACAGCGGATTTGCGGGCCGGCCTGAAACTGCTGGCCCAGACATTGACCTTGTTCACACTGCTTGTCGGCATAGCGGCAGCATTCGCCTAGGGTCAGAATGAATGTTGGTGCCAGCCTGAGGCACACGACATTTGACATTGTGTTGGTTCGCTTCATAACAGGGGAAAGATTTCTCCGACTTGCGAGCCATCCGTATAATGAAACTTCATTTCGTATCATCTCAGGCACCGGAAGCCATCAAGGCTGCCCAGAAACTGAAACATCAGTTTGGCCAGGCACCACGCGAAGATACAGACGTCATCGTGGCACTTGGCGGCGATGGCCTGATGCTGGAAACCGTCCATACGGTGCTGGACTCCGGACAGGCCATTTTTGGCATGAACCGGGGCTCAGTCGGGTTCCTGATGAATGAATTCGACATCGAAAACCTGACTGACCGTATTTCAGCAGCGACGGAAACCGTTATCCATCCGCTCAAGATGACCGCAACCGACACCACCGGCACAACCCACTCCGCCCTTGCCTTCAACGAAGTATCCATGTTGCGCCAACAGCATCAGGCGGCCAAGCTGCGTATCTCCATCGATGGCAAGATACGGCTCGATGAACTGGTGTGCGACGGCATTATTATTGCCACACCGGCGGGTTCCACGGCCTACAACCTGTCGGCGCACGGGCCCATATTGCCAATAAACTCACCGCTGCTGGCTTTGACGCCAATCAGCCCGTTCCGGCCCCGCAGATGGCGCGGAGCCATACTGTCACACGAGGCCGAACTGGATATCGAAGTACTCGAGCCGGGCAAACGCCCGGTATCTGCAGTCGCTGATCAAAGAGAATTTCGCGACATCGTAAAGGTTGTTGTGAGTGAGGATGAAACAAGATCGGCACGGCTGTTGTTCGATGACGGTCATTCGCTGGCTGAACGCGTTTTGAATGAGCAATTCCAGTTTTGACACAACCGAATTAACCTTCTGGTATGTGTCTGTTTAGACAGTATTAAGTACAACTGCGTAATGTCTACATTGTGAGTTGCGTAGCCGGCCAGTTGCCGGAACTGAGTATCGAAGCGCCGGGTTCTGTTGAGCCCGGCGCTTTTGTTTCATGCGTGAACCGTTGACCGGCACACGGATGTCAGGGCATGTTTTCCGGGCATGAACCTGACTCTCAAGCTGGTCGCTTAAAGTCACAAATGCGGGGTTCAGGTCAACCACCTTGCGCCAGTAGAAATTGACGTTCAACCGGCGCGGACAGCCCGGATTCGGCAAAAACACCGGTCATGCGAATGTGCAGGCAGACAACGCGAAAATAATCCAGATAAATCCGGATATTCGCAAGGGCAACAATAACGCGATAAGGAATCACGCAAACTGTCTGCCGTCGGATGCGCACTTGGCAAACCCGTCAGACAGGATTTCACGGTCAACATTAAGGCGACGATGCAGACTACAGAACTGCTTAAGCCACCCTCGACATGCCTTCGGACAGGCGTGACACCAGAGTGCGGGTGGGACCCTGTGTCAGTTGGCTCAG
>CAYRLR010000365.1:0-3788 GCA_964424975.1 uncultured Anderseniella sp. | reverse complement strand
TCGACACAGAAGGTGACGCTGCCCGGCACGATATTGCGCGAATTCGGCGAGACATTGAGATAGCCCACCGTCGCGACCGCATTGGGCGCAAAGTCAAATGCCACCTTGTTGACCAGTTCAACTGCGCGTGCGGCCCCCACCAGCGCATTGCGCCGGATCGGCATGGGAGTCGTACCGGTGTGGCATTCATAGCCGGTGAGCGTGAATTCTATCCAGCGAAGCCCCTGGGCGTGCGCCACGACACCCACGTCAACACCTTCAGCTTCAAGGATGGGCCCCTGCTCGATGTGAAGTTCGAACATGGCGTGGATCGGCTGCTTGCCGGCGGGTGTTGCGCCCTTGTAGCCAATACGCGACAGCTCTTCGCCGAATTTCCTGCCATCCTTGTCGGTCAGTGCGTAGGCATAATCCTCGGAAATCTCGCCGACAAACACACCTGAGGCCACCATGGCTGGGGCAAACCGGGCACCTTCTTCATTGGTCCAGTTGACCACTTCGATGGGATGCCTGGTCCTGATGCCCATTTCGTTGAGGCTGCGAACCACTTCTAGGCCGGCCAGCACGCCAAGCACGCCGTCAAATTTGCCACCGGTGGGCTGGGTATCCAGATGTGAGCCCATCATCACCGGCGGCAGACTATCGTCTTCACCAGCCCGGCGCGCAAACATGTTGCCCATACTGTCCACGCGCATGGTCATGCCGGCCTGACGGCACCAGCTGTCAAACAGGTCGCGTCCGGCCTTGTCGTCATCGGTCAGCGTCTGGCGATTGTTGCCGCCTGCGATACCGGGGCCGATTTTGGCCATCTCCATGAGTGTGTCCCACAGACGATTGCAATCAGTCTTCTGATTTGATCTCAACATGTTGTGTTAAAGCCCTTACACTACCTGGCAACCAACGCAGGTTTCCCCGGCTGGTCAACGCCCGTGGCCAGCCTGTCACCTGTTGCCCTGCATTTCAATCTGCTTCCAGATTGACAGACATTTTTTCGGAGGTCCAACATGCATATCAGGCAGGTCTGCATAACAGGGTTGCTAAGCCTGCTGGTGTCAACCTCAAGTGCGCTTGCCGGCAATGACTGGCAATCCACGCATTTTCGTGATCACCCGCTCACAGGACAGATTTTCTCAAACCCGGGCCAGCAGAAGCTCACCCTGGATGAGGTAAAGCGAAGGGCCGTTGAGGCCCGGTTTGTCTTGCTGGGAGAAATTCACACCAATCCGGATCATCATCGGCTGCAGGCAGAAATACTGCAACACATGGTCGATCAGGGCCGCCGCCCCGCGGTTGTCTTTGAAATGGTCGCCCGGGCCCAGCAACCGGTGCTGGATTTTTTTGCTGCCAATCCACCGGAAAATCCTGATGATATCGCCGACCGGCTCGAATGGGACAAATCCGGCTGGCCGGACTTTGCCATGTACAGGCCCTTGTTCGAAATCGCCCTGAACAACGGCTTGCCCATGCGGGCCGGCACCCTGGCCAAGGGCACCGTGCGCCGCCTGGGCGGGCGGACAGGCTCGAAACTGAGCGGTGCCGAACGGGCGCAACTTGGTTTGAATACACCGCTTGCACCCGAAACGGAAAAATCACTGCTCGCCGAAATCGCTGAAAGTCATTGCAACATGATGCCGGAGACCGTTCTGCCGCTGATGGCCGACATTCAGCGCGCGCGCGATCATGTCATGGCAAGCGCCTTGCTGGATGCGGCCAACAAGGACGGCGGTGTGCTGATCGCCGGTGCAGGACACACCCGGCTGGACTGGGGCGTTGGCGCCATTGTTGAAAAAGCCCGGCCGGGCCGCACCTTGAGCGTGGCATTCAGCGAGGTTTTCGAAGCCGCAGAAGCTGCCGATTTTACCACGCCCGGCCACCACGTCGTTCTTGTCACCCCACGGTTTGATCTGAAAGATCACTGCGCGGAATTCAGCAAGACCAGGAAGTCAAAGACCTGAACCGGATGAATCGCTACAGCATTTTCCGCAAAAGCGGGAACCTGTTTTGCGAGAAAGGAATGCGACAACAAGGGCAAGGAGCGCGATTATAATTCAATCAAAACCTGAACGGCTCCAGGGTCAGGACCCATTGATCGGACTGTTGATGAACGGCAGCTGAGCGGACCTTGCTGCGGTTTGCTGCGGCAGCTCCAACGACCGTTTCCATAGGTTCTAATTCTGCGCGAAGAGTCGCCTTCAGCTCCCAATTCACTTACTGGAATATTCGGATGGAGTAAAAAGCATAGACCTGCTCTCGATCACGTGAACGTCGCTAGCTAGACGTGTTACCAGAACTTCCGTATCGTTCGTTATCAAGTAATTCAAAGGGAGTGAACGAATGTCCGAACCAATGAAACGCACAGTTTTTCTCGCAGCTTTGGCCATAACGGTCATGGGGAGTTCAGTCGCTGGCAACGCGCAATCCGCGACGAATGTGGAAAAAATGTCCTTCTTCATTACCAGTGCAGGTTCTCCCAGCGGCGCTAACTTTGGCGGCCTTGAAGGCGCTGATGCCCATTGCACGACCCTCGCCAAAGCTGCGGGATCATCAAAGACATGGGCGGCTTACCTCAGCACGAGCATGGTGATTGACCGCAGCAGCGGGTCCGCCAAGGTCACCGATGGAATCAGCGCTCGAGATCGCATCGGTTCAGGTCCGTGGCACAACGCCACAGGCGAATTGATCGCGAAAGATGTCGATGACCTGCACAGCGACACGGTCAACATCAGCCTGGCGACCGCGCTCGACGAGAACGGAAAACAAGTCAATGGACGCGGCAGCAAGCCCAACAAGCACGACATCCTGACAGGGACGGACTCAGCCGGATATTTCTCGACTGCCGGCGGTGATACAACATGCAGCAACTGGACCAGTGGCGACAAAGGATCTGCCATTGTCGGTCACCATGACCGTGCCGGGTTGAACAAATCCCGCAACATGATCTCCTGGAATTCGGCGCACGGTTCTGCCGGTTGCGGCGTGGACGACCTGCCCAAGACAGGTGGCGCAGGACTGCTCTACTGCTTCGCTACCAAGTAATTTTCTCGGATCTTCGCTCGATATATCCAGATCGGGCGAAGACCCAACTTCGACATCTTTACTGCTTTGCCACTGCAATTTTGTTGTGAAATTCTGCGCGGTAACGAAAGCAGACATTCATGGCGTTTTCAGCATCGGGCATTTTGGGCTCGAAGCAGCCTTTGTGACATTGACGACTTAATGGGGCCTGACCCTAGTCGGCAACCCTCAGTCTGAGCACCCGGCCATTGTCGCTGTCGGTCAGCAGGTAGATCAGCCCGTCCGGGCCCTGAACCACGTCCCGGATGCGTTCATCGAGGTCCTGAAGCAGTCTTTCTTCCGAGACCGGCTTGCCATCCGCGAACACCAGCCGCGACACTGCCGTTCCGGCCAGCGCTCCAATGAAATAGTTGCCTTTCCATTCGGGAAACCTATCGCCGGAATAGATCATCAGGCCCGATGGCGCGATTGACGGGTCCCAGTAATGCACCGGCTGCTCCATGCCAGGTTTGTGGGTGCCCTCGCCGATTTTGGCGCCTGAATAATCAATGCCATAGGTGATGACCGGCCAGCCATAGTTGCGGCCGGCCTGCGGATTGTTCACTTCATCGCCACCGCGGGCGCCGTGTTCTGCGGTCCACAACTCACCAGTGGCCGGGTGCAGCGTAGCGCCCTGAATGTTGCGATGGCCGATTGACCAGACCCGCCTGTCCCAGCCGTCCAGTTGCGGATTGCCGGGTGCCGGTTTGCCGTCCGTATCTATCCGAATGACCTTG
>CAYRLR010000364.1:0-3791 GCA_964424975.1 uncultured Anderseniella sp. | reverse complement strand
ATTTCGTTGCCGTGGCTGAACGCCTCAACGTCTCCAGTGCCGCCAAGGCAGTGAACCTGTCGCAACCGGCTCTTTCCAGGCAAATTCAATCGCTTGAAAGAAAGCTGGGAATTCCGCTTTTCGAACGCATCGGCAAGCGCCTGCTTCTCACCGCGGAAGGCGAGGACCTGCTCACCCATTCATCGGAACTGCTGGACCGTGCCCAGGCGCTGGCCAATCGCGCATACGGGCTCGAAAAGGGTCATGCCGGACTGCTCAGGATCGCTGCATCGCCGCAGACCATCGCCTGGCTGCTATCGCCCACCATGGCAGCGTTTCGAGCCGTCCACCCCGATGTCAGCCTGGCTGTTTCCGAGGCACACAATGACGGCCTGATCGAACTGGTGGAGCGCGGTGCCGTACACCTTTCGATCGCCTGTCTTGGCGTCAACAACATCCTGGTGGCGCACAAGCTTTTCACCGCCCAGTTGTTTGCCATCCTGCCGCCGGGCCATCGTCAACTTGGCGCTGCCAGCCTGTCGATCCGCGACCTCGCGTCGGACAATCTGCTGGTCATGCGCAGAGGGTTTCTCACGCGACATCTGTTTGAACAGGCCTGCGCAGCGCATGGCGTAAGACCCAAGATACTGCTGGAAAGCGACAGCACGCACACGCTCGGGTCGCTCGCGCAGGACGGCAACGGAGTGGCGATCGTGTCATCTTCTGCACAGAACACCAGTGAGATCATGAACGCAATTCCCATCATCTCGAACCTGTGCAAGACCAATGCTGACGTCTCCGCGATCTGGAATCCCAATCGCTATCGGCCTGCAAGTCTCCAGGCCTTTATCGATCTGTTGATCAAACATGGCAGTTACAGGATTCATCGCAGGTGATGTGAGCATTAGGTGTCCTGCCTGCCGACCTTCAGCAGAGACCCTTTTGAACGCGACAGAAACAGCACACCCGACCCGGCAGCAAAGGCCAGGAATGTCAGCGCTATGGGATGGTCCAGGACCTTGCTGAGGTCATGGTTGGTAACAATCAGCGCCTGGCGAAGGGAAAGCTCAAACAGCGGGCCCACCACGAATCCGATCAGGAAAGTAACCACCGAATAACCGTAGCGGTTCATCACGAATCCCAGGACGCCCAGCCCGATCATGGCAAATACCGAGAACACCGTGTCGCGCTCCAGGAAAGACCCGACAACACAGAACAGGAACACGAATGGAATGATCACACGGACAGGGACGTCGGTGATGCGGGCAAAAAAGGTCAGGCCGACCCGCCCGACGATCAGCATGAAGATACTCGCCACGATCATCGAAACGTAAATGCCATAAATCAGTTGCGGGTGCTGCTGAAACACCAGGGGTCCGGGAACAACGCCATGCAGCATGAAAGCCGAAACCAGAATGGCCGCGGACACGCTGCCTGGAAGACCGATTGCAAACAGCGGAATCAGACTGGCGGGCAGCACGGCGTTGTCGGCAGCCTCGGTTGCTGCCACACCTTTCAGGTCACCTTCGCCAAACTGGTCGCCTGGACCTGCAAACCGCTCTGCAATCGCGTATGACAGAAATGCACCGATTGTCGGGCCAAGGCCGGGTATGATGCCTGCACCGATGCCCACGCCGGTCGACCTCAAGGTGGTGGGCAACAGGCGGCGAATATCCGGCCAGCGCAGCTTCTTGTCAGTTTCAGGGACGAAACTGTCGCGATCCCCACCAATGCCTGCGCGTGCTGCCAGAACTTGTGACTGGTTCAGCATCTCGGTGAAAGCCAGCATGCCGACCGTCGCTGCAACCAGCGGCACACCGTCAAACAGCTCTATCATGCCGAATGTAAGCCGCGGCGTTGCGCTCTCGGGATCGAGCCCCACCGTCGCCAGCAGCAATCCCAGAATACCGGAGATCAACCCCCGCGACAGCGAGGCACCCGACAGGGCTGCGATGAATGTCAGCGCGAAGATCATCACCGAAGTCATTTCGACCGGCCCCATCTTCAGGGCAAAACTGGCCAATGGCGCAGCAAGCCCTATGAGCACCAGTGTGGCGACAATGTCACCGAAAACCGATGCATACAGCGCGACTTTCAATGCCCGGGTCGCCTGCCCCTTCTTGGCCAGTGGGTAACCATCAAAACATGTGGCTGCTGAACTTGGCTCTCCCGGCGTATTCAGCAATATCGCGCCGGTGGCACCGCCGGCAGCGCTGGCTTTCGTAACACCGACCAGAAACGCAATGGCTGCAATCGGCGACATCGCATAGGTCAGCGGAACTGCCACCGCAAGCGCTGCAGGACGGCTTAGACCAGGCAACACTCCGACGGCGTATCCGAGCAGAATACCCCCGAAAACAGCCAGCAGTGACAGTGGCTGCAATGCGTCAATGGCGCCCAGAAGAAAAGTATCCAAAAGCTATAGCCCCAACCATTTTACAGCAAACATCAGCAGGCCGGCAGCAGCGCTCAGCATTGCAATTTGCAGCCATCGCCGCTCGCCGATTACCCAACTGGCAAGCGCAACCAGCACGATCCCGCCGGCAATCAGACCGAACCAGTGCACGACCGTGACACCCAGCAGGCTGGCTCCGATAAGCAAGCCAACCGTGCCAAGGCCGGCATTGACCGGTTCAGCCTCAGTCGTGGGCTTACCGAACAAAGAAGCCAGCAGGCTGACTGTTGCCAGGATGCCAATCAACGCACAGCAGACAATCGGCACCATCCTCGGAGAAAGCCCGAAGTTTGCTCCATCACTTGTCTGGGCGGGTATGAGATAGAAAATGAAGTACAGGCACGCACCTGCGACTATGGAAAATTCAACAAGGGGCCGCACGAGAAACAGCGGCCCCTTGTCTTGTTTGCGTGGCGACGTTGCCATTATTTGGCGGCAGCTTCAAATTGTGCGCTCTGTTCGTGGATGAGAGCATCGATCTTTTCGCCGGTGACGATAAAGCTGCCCATGTTCCGGGTCGCCAGTAAATCAAGCACCGGTTTCGCCTTGGCAGCCGCATCAAAAGCCGCGACAAGTTTTGCCTTGGCTTCGTCCGGAATGCCCTTTGGTGCCATGTACAGGACCATGTTCACGCTCGAAATGTCATAGCCGAGACTCTTCAAGGTAGGCGCAGTCTCGAACCCCGGGACAGGATCTGTACCCAGGCCTGCCAATACCTTCAGCGCACCAGCCTTGGCCTGCGCGTAATAGGTACCCGAACTGTAGGCAAAATCCACGTGTCCGCCAAGTGTCTGGGCCACAGCTTCGGCACCGCCCTTGGTTGGCACAGGTTTGATTGTAATGCCTTCCTGCTTGGCAATTGCTGCCATGACAACCCTGTCAAGCGAGGTCGTCGAGGCGTAGTTCAGTCCGTCGGGCTTGGTCTTGGCTTCGGCAACCACATCGGCAAAGGTTTTCCAGTTTCTGGACGGCAGGGCTACAAGAGCCTCCGGAAATACGCCAAATGCGGCAATGTACTCGAAACCGTCGACCGAATAGGCAAGCTTTCCCGCATGCGGGTCAAACGTGACGGTGGTCGAAATCACGGCTGCCAGTGAATAGCCATCAGCAGGCTTGGATTTCAGCGCCGTGGCTGCCAATCCACCGCCTGCGCCAGGCTGGTTTGCGACCACGATCGATTCGCCAAGCGAGGTCGACAGCGCGTCTGCTGCTGCTCGTGTGATCGAATCCACACCACCGCCAGGACCAAATCCGACAGTAATCGTGACCGGCTTGTCCGGAAATTCCGCCATGGCGGGAACTATTAACCGACATTACCCAAGTAACCTTTGGTTTAGTGCGAATTGTAGCTCAGTGT
>CAYRLR010000363.1:0-3798 GCA_964424975.1 uncultured Anderseniella sp. | reverse complement strand
GCAGGTTTCGCCAAATTGTGTGCGGTTTTGCAATCCAGGATATGCGGTACCAAACACCCAGGGCAATCATTAGCGAACTGAAGTTCAGTTGCGCGGCAACGAACCCCATTTATACTCGAACTCCAGATTGTTCAGATTTTCTGCCTCTGCTGCCGTAGAATTGCATTTGCTGCAGTTATACCCGGGTCGGAGCCGAAACATCCAGTTCAATGGATTGGCGATCAACTGGTGCAATTTTTTCGTCATCTGCTCCTTGAGAAGCTTCAATCTTTTCCGTTCGCTGTCCAGACTTTCTGACGGTGCACCTGAAACAACAGACAGAGACTCACGAACACCCGTCTGGCCCGGCAATTCCGCATACGCCCTGCCAACCCCAATCATGACTTTCTGCGAGTGATAAATCTCCAGAGGTGTTTTGACGTTCCACAACCAGGCAGCTGTTTGCGCAGTCATATTATCGCGTCCACACAGCTTGTTCATCAACCCCCATTGAGCATAGTTCACGTGCTGTGCATGCATACATTTGCCTAGAAAACGCACTGTGAATCCACACGTGGGACGCGGGATAGCGCACGCCGCCGCATAACCCTCAAACCAAAAGTTCTTCTCAAGATACTTTTGGTAGCTTTTACCCCATTTCAGATAAAGTATTTTGAGCGTGTTGAACTTCCACTCTGCCATGGGAGCAGTTCCTGGAGCGAGCTGCTTGATATCCCAAGCCGTTCCGGCAGTTACGGGATTATACAGATCCCGGCATTTTTCATTTCTCTTTTGAATGGTCCAACTCTGAAAATCTTTCTTCATTTGCTCAAGGACACGCAATACATTGTCAGTAATGTCGGGACCGCATACATATTGAGATTGTTCGGGGGCCATAGTCTGCCTGGGAGGCTCTGGTGCTGAACTGACGCTGGAAGGTTGCGGTCCTGTGATAGTGGACCGATTGCGAGCTTCAAACTGTTCGCATCTTTTTTCTTCTTCATCGTCAGCTTTCCGTCGCAGTTCCTTTGCTTTTTTTTCCTTCTCGTCGGCTGTAGCATCGTAGTTCCTGACCCTCTGGTCCAGCTCGTCAGCCTTCATGTCCTGGAATTTCTGGCTTGACGCATTCCCATCGGCAGCGGCCTGCTTCGCACCATCACGAGCCTGCCTGGAGATCCTGCGCCAGGCCTCCGCATTCTCACGTGCCATGGCAGCCTCGGCATCGGCAAAATCCGCTTCTTCTCTCCAGAACCTGATGTCGCCACTGCGGTCCAACTGAAAACGCGGGCATCTGCCCGGCGGTTCGAGCGTCACGGTGCCGGTGCTATCGAAGCCAGGACCAGCAACTGTTGGAGTTTCCACTTCAAGTATTTCCGGGCTTTCCATCTGAGTCAGTCTTATCTGCCTTTGGATTGTCGTTTCCATTCTGTCGATGGCCTGCTCAAGCCTCGTCATCCAATAGTTGGCCAGATACTTTCTGAAAGTTCCTTCAATCCTGGCTGGATCCTGGCTTTTGTGGCGGATAATTTCCAACAGTTTCAAGATGCCTCCAAGGTCGTTCCGGTCTAGCCGGCGCAACCCATTCAACAGCTCGAGCGCGAGATCCGGACGGAACTGCGCCAGTATCATCACATCGCGCCCCAGCCCCTCACCGGGCCCTACAATCACAGGATCATTCCTGTTCTGGGAAGAAAGCCATCGGTCCAGATAGTACTTGATATCATCAGCTGTGTAGACGTCTCTATCGAGGAACATAACATCATGCTCTTCATACTCCTCGCCTTCATCAATGCTGTGAGCAGTCGCCTGTGTCTGCCTGGATGCTTGTTGATCTGAACCCTGAGCCAGGAACTCCAACTGGATAGCAGGCCAGTCAAGCGCCCTTTCGGGGAGTTGCCCGTAAGACGCACACCATTTGTTCTGGAACTCTGAACGGGCTGCGTCTTCGGCGTCAGCGTGCTCGCGCAAGACCTGAGCACTTTCTTTTTTAAGCGCAGAGTTTGCTTCATGGTTTACGGCGCGCTTTGCAAGTTCGCCTGCTTTCTTCTCAAGACGTTCCTGGCTAGTCGGCAGTCCAGACTTCCGGGCGTAATCCGCGCCTTCCTGTGCTGAAAGTGATGAGACACGCCACCCACGCGCAGCATCGCGCAGCATTGCTGCCTCGGCGTCTTCGATGTCAGCTTGACGGCGCCTGTACTCAGCATTGCTCATCAGCGCAACAAGCCATGCGCAGGGGTCAAGAAGCCCTGCATTGCCGACTCCGGAATGTGTTGAATTCTGAACATTTGGCACTTGTGTGCTGCTTAATTCGCGCCTGACTTCTATCTCGATGGGCCTGTAGACCCGGGCAACCACCATAGCCGTCAGCTCTTGCGGACTTGCGATTACCGGGAGTGCGCGAAATGGTTCAAGCTCCAATTTCTTGAACAGTGATTGCGTATGCGCATGTTGTGACCGGCCATCCTGATTGCGCGAGACAATCATCTCCTGCAGTCTCTCGGTATCGCACTTTGGGTCAACCTTCATCGCAAGTGAGTTTTCCTCAAGTGCCTTACATCCTGCATACGCAGACAGGACCATAAGGAGAGTAATCTCTTCATTCACGTAATTCGCATAGTCGATCAGTTGTTTTTTGCTGACAGGTTTTTCTTCGTCCAGAATTTGCTGGGATGCGACGAGAACAGCATTGAGTTCAGAGTATTTCCCCTGATACAGGTCAACCAGGCCCTTGTCATAAAGCGGGGCTGAACCATATGTGTTTTCTTCTATGCACTGCGCGCGACGAGCCGTGATGTCTATGTAAACCTGCAGCTGTTTCTGGCTGCTCTCGCCGGTCAAGGGCGTAGCGTCGCTGCATCGTGCATATTTTGAACCCGATACTCCCGGCTGCATCTCGGCAAAGGATGGCGCCGGGATTGGTTGTAGCGTGGGAAGGGCTTCTTCGATCACCTTCAGTTCGGTTTGAGCCAGCACCGCACCAGAGCCCATCGAACACAGACTTATTGCAAGCGCCAAAGTTTTGCCTAATCCAATGGGTTTGCGTGACAAGGACATGGCACCCGTTATCCGCCAACCAGACGTCGCACGCGAACATAGTCCACCAAGACGTTGCCTTCGCCCTGATAGTCCCTGCCGTGTTTGGCGAGACCGAACGCAATGAACAATTTCTTCTTGCCGCGCAGCATTTTCAGAGTCTCGGTCTTGAACTCCTTGAAGTTCTCATCTTCCTTGTCAGCGTAAGTTCCTGACATTGAATAGGAACGGCCTTGTTTGCGTAAGACCAGGTTGAACGGTTTCTTGCTGAACTTTTCGCCTAACCCACTTGATTTCCACCGCTGTGTGGTTTGCGAGGAACCCGTATCACCAACTTCACCAACGGGCGTGTCAAATCGGGCTATCTGGCCTTTCTCATTCTTGGCAATAAATGATTCCAGCAATACTTTGCCATAGGCCATTGTGGACCTGATCCCCGCCGACATCCAACCATCGTGGTCATTCATGACCCCAAAACTGAACGCCTCTCCTCCATGTTGGGCTTCAAGCTTCAACTGCACTTCCATTTCCCAATCGCCATCTGGCAGCGCTGCTGAATGCGTGATGACATTGACCATGTCCTCTTGTGCAGGATCACTAGCTGGTGGAGCGGCAATTATGAGTAGTTCTCCTGCTTCCGCGACATAGCGGTCCTCGTTGGCATTCACAACTTCCCAACCATCAGCCAGGCCATTACCTTCAAACTGATCCTCAAATGTCGTCTCAAGCTCTTGTTGCTGTTCTGCCTTTGGTGCTTCAGCAACAACGACAAGTGCAGGTTGTGCA
>CAYRLR010000362.1:0-3808 GCA_964424975.1 uncultured Anderseniella sp. | reverse complement strand
CAGGTAAACGGTTTGCCGTGAAAAGAAAACCCGAAGCTGATCAAAGCGGTCTTAAATGACTTTGTTCTGGGGATAATCTACAAGCGGCAATTCGCCGTAGAGAATTGGGGGTTCTATTATGGTCTGTGGGGCGTTAATAAGCTCCAGCAGTTTTCTTTAACCGGATGGTTCAGGGGTGGGCCTGATCCGGTAATTCATTCATCGCTTAAACAGCAGAAGACAAAGTTCTCCTATGCCAGCTTCATCTCCTCGAATTGTAATTGTCGGTGCCGGACCAGGTGGCCTTGCGACAGCCATGATCCTTAAGCGCAAGGGCTATGAGGTCACCCTGATTGAACGCCAGGCAAGCGTGGGCGGGCGCACGGGGGCCATCAAGCAGGATGGCTACACCTTTGACATAGGCCCGACGTTCTTCCTGTATCCGCGAATATTGTCGGAGATTTTCACCTATTGCGGGTACGACCTGTGGCGCGAAGTGCCGATCAAGCGGGTTGATCCGATGTACCGGGTCGTTCACGAGGCAGGTGGCCATCTGGACGTGGTGTCCGGCGAAGAGGCCATGAAGGCCGAAATCGCGAAACTATCACCTTCAGATGCGGCAAACCTTGATCGCTATATGCGCGACAATCGCAAGAAACTGGATGTGTTCCGCGGCGTGCTGGAAAATCCATTCCTGAAATTTTCTGATTTTCTGCGCCCGAATGTCGTCAAGGCGCTGCCAAAGCTGAACCCGCACATGTCGCTGGAAAAAGACCTTGAGCGCTATTTCAAGGATCCGCGTGTCCGCAGGGCATTCTCGTTCCAGGCGAAATATCTTGGTATGTCGCCGTTCAAATGCCCGTCCCTGTTTACCATCCTTGCCTTCCTCGAACATGAATATGGCATCTGGCATCCCGTTGGCGGGTGCAATGCAGTGATGCAGCGCATGGCTGACATTGCCGTGGAAATGGGCGTGGAAGTGCGCCTGGAGGAAGAAGTCACCGGCATAGGCTTTGATGGCAAGAAGGCGGTTTCGGTTACCACCAACAAGGAGACCATCAAGCTGGATGGGCTGGTGGTCAATGCGGACTTTGCACATGTGCTGCCGAAACTTGTTCCAAACGAGATGCGCAAAAAATGGAATGACGCCAAGATCGAGAAGCAGGAATTTTCCTGTTCCACCTTCATGCTGTATCTCGGCATTGAAGGCAGGCTTGATCATGTGCCGCATCACACCATTGTTCTGGCGGAAGACTTTGAAGGCAATATCGATGAGATCCAGGTGAAAAAGGTGATACCGAAGGATCCGTCTTTCTACGTTCAAAACGCATCCATTACCGACGATACCCTGGCGCCCGAGGGCCATTCGACCGTTTACGTCCTGGTGCCGGTGCCGCATCGTACCGACAATATCGACTGGAAGAAGGAAGCTGCCGGATTCCGCGAAAAGACGCTCGACCGGCTGGAGCTGGCCGGTTACCCGGATATCCGTGAGCGCATTCGTTACGAAAAAATGGTCACGCCGGATGACTGGGAAGCCGACATGCACATCTACAAGGGTGCCACTTTCAATCTCAGTCACAATCTCACGCAGATGCTGTGTTTCAGACCGCATAACCGTTATGAAGATCTCGAACGGGTTTATCTTGTCGGCGGAGGCACACATCCAGGTTCCGGTCTGCCGGTGATTTTTGAATCGGCGCGGATTTCCAGTGACCTGCTTACCGAGGACATTCCGGTCTGATACTGGTTCCTGCGACCATCCGCCTTGACGGGCACAGGCAATCACGCCGCTGGACGGGATGACATTGTTGCGCCGTGATTCTATAAGGCAGCTATGAAAAACCGTAACCAGAAGGCAGCAGATGAGGTGATCGGGCAGCAGTCGCCGCGCGTCACCCGTTTTTTCAATATGTATATCCGCCGCTTGCTGGCGAAGAAATTTGACGGCGTTCGCATTCTGAACAATACCCCGCCGTCTATTCCGGCTGATCGCTCGGTGGTCTACTATTCCAATCATCCCGGCTGGTATGACCCATTGGTCCTGGTGCTGATGGCGGAAACCTTTGCTCCCGAACACATGGCATTCGGGCCGATGGATGCAGACGCTCTGAAGAAATACAATTTCATGAAAAAGATCGGCATCTTCGGTGTCGAAAAGGCGTCGGCGCGTGGTGCGGCACGTTTTCTCCAGGTGTCGCGCGGACTGCTGGCAATGCCCGGCAAGATATTGTTGATTACACCTCAGGGCGAGTTTGCCGATGCCCGTTCGCGGCCGGTTGAGTTCAAGCCCGGCCTGGCGCGCCTTGCAGCCGATTGCGGCGCCATCTTGCAACCGGTTGCCATTGAGTTCGTGTTCTGGGACGAGCCGCGCCCGGAGATACTGATCAATTTCGGCAATCAGATAGATACCCGCGATGAACAGCTCGCACCGGATGCCTGGAAGACGAGGTTGGAGCGGGAGCTTGGCGATGCGCAGGATGACCTTGCCCGCGCGGCCATGGCCCGCAACCCGGAGCCGTTCGTTCCATTGATCGCCGGCAAGCGGGGCGTGAACCCGGTCTATGACTGCTGGCGCTTCCTGAAGGCTCTGGTGCGCGGCGAGAAATTTTCTGCAGGCCATACCGACATCAGGAAAGATTGAGGCGTTATGCTGGAACTCATTGTACAGGTGGTCTTTGTGCTGGCGTTGATCCCGGCGTTTCTGGGCGCCGTAAATCTCCTGCTGTACCGCCCGATCAGCAAGCAGGTGGAAGCTGGCCTGCCCAAACTGTCCGTCCTGATCCCGGCGCGCAATGAACAGGACCGCATTATACCGGTGCTGCAATCAGTGCTGGCCTGCACCGGTGTGGAGTTTGAGGTCATTGTGGCCGATGACAGTTCCACCGACCGGACGGCGCAGATCGTCGCTGATATGGCCAGGTCCGACCCACGCCTGAGACTGATCACGACCCGTGCCTTGCCGGAAGGATGGCTGGGCAAGAACAATGCCTGTCATTTCCTGTCGACCGAGGCCCGCAACCCTTATGCGGTATTCCTTGATGCAGACGTGACGCTGGAGCCCGACGCGCTGTCGCGGATTGCATCGGAGTTTACCCGCAGGCCCCAACTCAAGCTTCTGTCCGGTTTTCCGCACCAGATCACCGGCAGCTTCTGGGAAAAGACGCTGATACCGCTGATCCATACCGTGTTGCTTGGCTATCTGCCGTTTCCCGGTGTAAAGTTCACCAATTCAGCAATGTTTGCCACCGCGTGCGGGCAGCTGATCGCGGTTCAACTGGATGCCTATCGCGACGTCGGCGGCCATGAACGCATCCGCGACTGCATTCATGACGGCGTGATGTTGCCGAGACATTTTCGGGCCGGCGGCCATCGTACCGACCTGATGGACATCACCGATATTTCCGCAACCCGCATGTATGAAACCGGCCCGCAGGTCTTCTCCGGCCTGATGAAGAATGCCCATGAGGGCATGGCAACACCCATTGGCCTGCCGGTCTGGACCAGCCTGTTGATTGGCGGTCATGTATTGCCACCTATCGTGGCTGTTATTGCCTGGCTGGCAGGTGCGACAGGTGACACGATGCGGCTGGCGCTTATCGCGGCAGCCTTGCCGTGGATAATGCGGTTCCTGATGACTGCCATATTCCGCCAGTCCTGGTTTGGCGCCGTCATCCATCCGTTTGGTGTCGCGGTACTGGTGGGGCTGCAATGGGTCGCTTTTTTCCGCTGGCGATCCGGCAAGAAAGTTAGCTGGAAGGGCCGCGACATCGGCTAAAGCGGTTTGCGTTTGATGTGAGACATTTGGACCGCTTTAGTTCTTGTTTTG
>CAYRLR010000361.1:0-3828 GCA_964424975.1 uncultured Anderseniella sp. | reverse complement strand
CAAGCTGGTTTAGCGCCCCGTGAATTTATACCATGCTCTAGCCGTTACCGCGACGCTCGCGCCACAGGCCGCATTTTTCCTGTACCGGTCGGTCGGAATAGCTGAACAGCACCGCATCCTCGGATGCCTCGTGTACGACCTCGCGCCACGACGGCACGACCACAACATCGCGCGGCGACCAGTCGAAGGCTTCGCCGTCCACAACCAGGCGGCCCCTGCCCTCAACACCCACAAAAACCGTGGCATCGGTTGACCGGTAAGCCTGCGAGGTGAATCCTTTCGGCAGCATCTGCAAACAGGTGCCGATGGTGGGCATCGCCCAACCACCGTCCACCGGGTTGATATAGCGCATCTTCAGGCCATGACACGGATCCCATTCTTCCTGCCGCCGCATCTGCTCCAGCGCTTCACGCGAGCGGTCGTACGGGTAATTGAAGATCGGCGATGTCGGTGTCACCTTTTCATAGCCGAGCGGCAGCATGTTGGCGCCATAGCGCGCATTGGAGTCACCCTGCGGCTTGCTGATCGGCTGCTGGTCGTCACCGAAGCCTTCTGCGAAAGACGCATCCAGAAACTGCACCAGCGGAATATCCAGGCCGTCCAGCCAGAACACCGGGTCCGCGCTGTCATTGCCATGATCATGCCACTCCCAGTTGGGCGTGATGACAAAATCACCATAGTGCATTTCGGTCTTTTCGCCGCCGACCGCGGTATGCCCGCCCGATGCCTCCAGCACAAACCGCAGCGCTGACTGGGTGTGTCGGTGCGCAGGTGCGACCTCGCCGGGCATCACAAGCTGCACCCCGCAATACAGGGACGTCGTGCATTTCGATGTCCCCTTCAATCCGGGATTTTCTAAGATCAGCACACGGCGTTCGGCTTCCTTTGCCGTGATCAGTTTGCCTGCTTCCAGCAACCTTGAGCGAACCTTGTCGTAATGCCACATGAACGGCACACATTCACTTTTGGGTTCCGGGGTAATGATGGCACCCATGACAGACCAGAGCGCCGTCATGCTTTCAGGTTCGATTGCCTTGTAGAACGCTTCGCGCTCGGCTGTGTTGGAAGCTGCTGCGTGTGTCATTACCAATCTCACTTCGATAGATTATTATACTGCCTCAAATAGACAGCGAAACGCCGCGCGCTTCAAGCTGCGCAGTAAATCCAGGCGCAAAGCGGCGCAGCTTGTCTGCGTCCAACCGGCCCGCCCGCCTGATATAGCTCAAGGCAAACGGCCACGGATCGAGCTCCATGTGACGGTCAAAATCCTCGTACCACAAGGCTGATCGCGTTGCTGCCTTGATGATTTTCTGCAGAGCCGGTTCGCGTGCCCGCTGAAAAGTCGCCAATGCCTCCGGGATGCGCCAGTCAGTTGCGTCCAGCGCACCTACCAGCCCGACCACATCTTCCAGGGCCAGTCTTGTGCCCGACCCTATCGAGAAGTGGGCTGTATGCAACGCGTCGCCAACCAGCACCTTGTTGCCCGAATAATAGTGCTCACAGGTCAGGTTCGGGAACTGGCGCCAGCTGGAATTGTTGTCGACCAGCCTCGCATCACCCAGCACGTCCGCGAACAATTCCTCGCAGACCGTGCGGGTTGTCTCAACATCAAGGTCCGCAAATCCGGCGTCACGCCAGATTGCATCGGTAGTTTCAATGATGAACGTGCTGCGCCCGGGCTGATAGCGATAATGATGCGCGTTGAACCGGCCCAGCCGGCTGTCAACAAAGCTCTGCGTCAGGGCGTCGAATTCACATGTCGCGCCATACCAGATGAAGCGGTTGGACAAGGTCTCCATGCGCTCGCCGAAGTCTTCCGGCGACGCTGCCCTCACGACCGAATTCAGGCCGTCTGCCCCGATGATCAAGTCTGACGCGGGCAGGTCAGCTATGCTCGCGACACGGGCGTCAAAAACCGGTTGAATTCCCAGTTGCGCGGCGCGTTGCTGCAACAGTTGCAGCAGATCAAGCCGTCCGATAGCCGCAAAACCGACACCGTCAATGGCAATGCGTTCATTCGCGTGCACCACGGCGATATCGGACCAGCGTTGCATGTGCGGCTCGATCAGGGCTGCTGTTTCCGGGTCGTCATCGCGCAAGAATCCCAGCGCCTGGTCGGAAAACACCACGCCGAAGCCGAACGTCGCGTCGCGGCCGTTTTGCTCGAATATGGATATGTCGATGTCCGGACGCGCACGCCGGATCAGTATGGCTGCATACAGGCCCGCCGGGCCCGCACCTGCAATGGAGACACGCATCGAGTACGGTTACCCCGCGGACAGCTTGTTCAATTGGGCCCGCGCTTCAGACAGATCTGCCGTCGTTTTCGCCAGCCGCTCTGCCAGCACTTTCATCAGATCAACGGCCATCACGGGAAACTCCTTCAGGAGCTGCAGCAACTGTTCCTTCTCGATGCAAAGTGTCTCCAGGCGAGTGGCCGCCCGCACGCTCGCGGTTCGCGGCACATCACACAAAATGGCGATTTCGCCAATGATGGCGTTCTCACCAAGCGTTGCCACAACCACATCACTGCCGTTTATCTTTACGACCACTTCGGCCGTGCCTTTCAACACAACATAAGCAGCATCTCCGGAGTCATTCTGGCTGAACAGCATATCGCCTTCCAGAAAGACCAGGCGTTGCGACGTAAAGGCCAGCAGTTTCAGCTGACTGGGCTGTAAGCCGGCAAAAAGCGATACATTGCCAAGCTTCTCGACTTCATCATTAAGCGCCATAATTGCCTCCTGGTTGGCGCAGATCGCGGCTGCTACTCTGCCAGCACTTTCGAATAAGCGCCATTACTCTTCAACAGGTCTTCCCGGCTGCCCATCTCCAGTATTTTACCACCTGCCATTACACATATCTCATCAAATTCCGACGCCAGCGTGGCATCCGACACAACCCATACGACTGCAGGCTTGCTCGGCTGGCGCGCCAGATATGCCATCGTGTCCCGCATGATAGCAGCCTGCTGACGACCATCGAGCGCACTAAGCGGACGGTTCATGATGAGCAGGTCCGGCTGCTTGATCAGAGCCCGCGCCAGGCCCAGTTTCTGCCGTTGTACAGAGCTCAACCGTTTGCCGGCAGACCCGATGTCAAATTCCAGGCCCAGGTCAAGTATCTCTTCGCGCAGCTTCATTTCCTTGAGTGTTTCAAACATCGCCTCAAACACCCGTTTGGGACCACGCGCAATACCATGTGTGACACGACCCATCAGCAGGTTGTCCTGAACCGATGCTGCGGCATTGTAGGTTTCGGGATCGTAGAAACTGATGCTGCCGGCCAGGTTTTCCGGCAAACCGTTCTTGAACTTTTCGCGACCGTCCAGAATCCGGTCTTGCAGGTCTTCATCAACCAGTCCCATACGGTGCTGGGGCTCGACATAAGAGAACGTGAGTTCAATCAACATGTAGCGTTCATCCGCTGTCAGGGCGGCCTCGCCGACCTGCTTGGCGCGCTTCAGCAGCGCGGCATATTCAGGCAGGCGTTCTGCATCCATGAATGTTATCTGATTGAAGAACTCATGATCCGGCGGCAGGTCCTGGAACAGGCCAATGGTTGTCTCGGCCAGTTCGACACCCTTGGCGACCAGCACGTCTTCGAGACCGGCATCGCGCAGGATCGAACGAAGGTATTCGCTTTTCGCAACATTCTGTGCCGCAAATTCATTGCCCACCGGCGTACCGAACAGTAGATTCTCGCCAATTGTTGCCTGCACCGCATACTTTTTCGGATCAAACAGCTCAACCAGTTCGGACAACTTCAGTTCGTCTATTCGCGATCTCAGCGCTTTGCGCGCGCCCAGAATGTTATCTGTAAAGTGCG
>CAYRLR010000360.1:2347-3828 GCA_964424975.1 uncultured Anderseniella sp. | reverse complement strand
CACCAGCTTCGGCTTCAGGTCCCATTCAATGCCGCGGTCCGACAGATTATATAATACCTGATCGACGGTACAGTTACGCCCGTTGCGCACACCGAGCAGTTCTGTCATGTCGCCGGCGTCCAGATTGCTCACACCCCAATTGCGGATTTTCCCATCAGTCTTGAGGCGTTCAAAGCCGGAGACCGTTTCATCCAGTGGAAACTGTCCACGCCAGTGCAACAGATACAGGTCAATGCGATCTGTCTCCAGGCGTTCGAGAGACCGCTCACACGCGGCAATCACGCCATCGTAGGACGCATTGTGCGGGTAAATCTTTGACACAATGTAGGCCTCGTCGCGTCGCGCCCTGACGGCCTCGGCCACAACCATCTCGGCGCCGCCTTCGCCATACATTTCTGCTGTGTCTATCAGGCTCAGCCCGCAGTCGAGGCCGTGGCGCAACACGTCTGCTTCGGCCTGCAACCGGTCTGCGTCCTCGCCCATGCGCCAGGTGCCGAGGCCAATAGCGGGTATTTTATCACCGCCGGGAAGGGTCACATGTTTCATACGCAACTCCACTATTCCATTTCAGCAGCTTGACGCACGATGGGGTGTAAACGCAAGGTGCCTGTCAACAGGGTAATAACGCTTGATGGCGATGGGAAGTATGAAAGTTCAACCTTTTTCGTTTGCTGCCGGAGACTGGCGGGCAGACATTTTCACTGCGTTGAAGCAGCAGAATGCACGGCAGATGGCGTACGTGCCGGATGCCGGCCACGCCAGCCTGATCAAGGCGTGCCACGCTGATGCAGATATCAACTGCACTGTGCTTACTACTGAAGAAGAAGGCGTCGCGCTTCTGGCTGGCGCCGAGCTTGGCGGGCAACGCGGCGTCATGCTGATGCAGTCATCGGGAGTGGGCAATTGCGTCAACATGTTCTCCTTGCTCAATTCATGCGGATTTCCGTTCGTAACGCTGGTGACGATGCGCGGTGAATGGGGCGAATTCAATCCATGGCAGATAGCGATGGGACAGGCGACCGAGGACACTTTCAAGCGCTCGGGCTTCATAGTCTACCGTGCCGACACCGGTGATGATGCTGCAGCCATGACCGAATCCGCGATGCGGCTGGCTTATGACAGCAATTGCCCGGTTGCGGTCTTGTTGTCACAGCGCCTGATCGGCGCGAAGAACTTTTAAGGCGGGTTGATGACATGATCGAAAGACGCGAGGCAATTGCGACCATCCTTGAAGATCGGTCGGACAACCTGCTGGTGATCAGCGGGCTGGGATCGCCGACATACGACGTGGCCGCGGCCGGAGATGTTGCGCAGAACTTCTATCTGTGGGGTGCCATGGGCGGGGCTGCAAGCATCGGCCTGGGGCTTGCGCTGGCGCGCCCTGATGCCCGCGTGCTGGTTATCACCGGCGATGGTGAAATGCTGATGGGCATGGGGTCGCTTGCCACCCTGGGGGCCAAGGCGCCGGACAATCTGGCCAT
>CAYRLR010000360.1:0-2247 GCA_964424975.1 uncultured Anderseniella sp. | reverse complement strand
GAACGTGACGGGCACATCATCAGAAACACATTCAAGACAGCCATATCAACCACCTCAAACTGAAAAACTGGAGAACTCAGATGACTTTAGAAAGAATTGGCGCGGGCAACCGGATGACAAGCGCGATCGTTCATGACGGCAAGGTCTACATGTCCGGCTTCGTGGCGGACAAGGCAGCAGGCGACAGCGTTGCTGCACAAACGGCCGATATCCTGGCCCAGATAGACGCCACGCTGGCAAAGGCCGGCTCCGACAAGACGAAGGTCATCCGGGCAACCATCTGGCTTACGGACATGGATACCTGGGCTGAAATGAACACGGTATGGGATAAATGGGTTGTGGCAGGTGAAACACCGTGCCGCGCAGCCGTGCATTCACCCAAGCTGGCAGCCCCGGGGCTGGACGTGGAAATCCAGGTGGAAGCCGTTATCTGACATGATCTAGTACAGGGAACGGCGGCCATGGCAAAAGCACTGGTGCTGGGGGCAGGTATTGTCGGGATCACCATGGCTTACGAGCTGTGGCGGGACGGTCACGAGGTGACTGTCATCGACCGCGAGGCTGGTGCGGCCGACTTCACCAGCTTCGGCAATGCCGGCATGATAGCACCGGGCCACGCTTATGCCTGGGCGTCGCCGGCTTCGCCAAAAATTCTGCTCAAGTCGTTGTGGCGCAATGATCAGGCGCTGCGGCTGAAACCGTCACTGGACCCAGCATTCGTGAAGTGGATGTGGAAATTCTGGGGGCAGTGCACTGCGGAGCGGGCGGCCATAAACACCCGGCGAAAGGTCAGGTTGTGCAATTATGCGCAATCGGTGTTCCGCGAAACACGGGCTGACACAGGCGTTTCATATGATGCCAATGATGGCGGCATTCTATACCTGTTCAGATCGCAGTCTGCCTTTGAAACGGCCAACGGAAAAGCCGAAATACTGCGCCAGGAAGGCTCTGACATCACCGTTCTGGATGCAGAAGGCATAGCCGCCAAGGATCCGGCGCTTGCCGGTTGCAAGGACCAGTTTGCCGGAGCGCTGTTTGGCGGTCGCGACGAGACCGGGGACTGCAGGATGTTTACGCGCAACCTGGCAAGCTGGCTTGAAGAGCGAGGCGTTACATTCAGATGGGGTGTGACGGCCAGGGACCTGGAGACGGATGGTGACCGGGTGAGCCGTGTGGTGACCGATCGCGAAAGCCTGTCCGCCGATATCATCGTGTTGTCGCTGGGGGTGTATTCGGCCCATCTGGCCAGGCGGGTCGGTATCAACTTGCCGATCTATCCGGTCAAGGGGTACTCGATGACCATACCTGTGTCAGGGCGCAACAATTCACCCACGATTGGCGGTATCGATGAACAGAGCCTGGTCGCCTACACGCCGATGGGCAACCGCTTGCGGGTGACCGCAACGGCAGAGTTTTCAGGGTACGGGACTGGTCATTCACCGGATGATTTCCGGCACATGACGAGTGTGGTGAAGGCACTGTTTCCTGATGGTGCCGATTATTCCAGGGCAGAATACTGGGCCGGTCTTCGCCCCATGACGCCGGAAGGCACGCCAATTCTGGGGGCCACAGGTTTCAAGAACCTGTGGATGAACACCGGTCAGGGGCATATGGGCTGGACCATGAGCCATGGCGCGGGCAGGCTGGTTGCAGACCTCATTGCCGGACGCAAACCGGCAATGCCACTTGATGGCATGACACTTTAGAGGCATTTGGATTTCGGTCTACAAGTCCCGGGTAAAACCACCCGGGCTCTGGCCGAATCAAGAGTATTCTGATGGTTTGTAGGCTGTTGTGTCTGCAGTGGGGCTGTCATGAAAAATGGCTTGGTAGTTGTCCTTGCTTTACTGAGTGTAATTGTTGCGAGCGTGGTGCTGACTGCATGGCTGGGACTGAGCGTCACAGCCATGGTGTTGATTGCTGTGATCGGGGCTTCGAGTTGCCTGCTGATCCTGCTTGCGGTTCCGTATTTCAGGCAGTCGGTCGCTGAACGAGAATACCGGCTGTTACTGACAGACGGTGAACATCCGGTGGTGAATCGCGCGCGTTACCGGGGGCAGCGCGTCCTTTGTTACGCCGACGGCAGCGTAGCAGTGCAGACCAGGAGCGGCATGCAGGCGTTTGCCAACTTTGATGCCTGCAGGCGGTTCATTGACGGGCGTTGATAAGACTGTCTTGGCGTGTAATACCAAAGCAACTGACTATTGATCCATTTGATGGTGTCAAAGGAGGTGCATAGTCAGTTCC
>CAYRLR010000359.1:0-3829 GCA_964424975.1 uncultured Anderseniella sp. | reverse complement strand
TTCATCAGCGAGGCTCTTGAATCCGAAAATCAGCGCGGCAGATGAAGCCCCGGTGATCAGCACCGCCATCAGCGCCGACAGCGCATCGATATGCAGCACAATGCCGTACGGTGCAGGCCATCCACCCATTTCGTAGATGATGGTTTCGCCACCGATGACAGTAGCTGCCAGCGAACATGCCACAGCGAATGATGTGACAACCGCTGCAGTGGCTGCTGCCCATGGAAACCCGTGCAGGCGCAACATGTAGGCTATCGGCGCGGTAAACAGCAGCACCGCAACCAACAATGCCGGAAGCTGGTCATAAAGTGTCACGGTTCGCGGTCCATTTCCTGAATCTTGTCTTCTTCGATTGTGCCGTAGGCTTCCTTGATGCGAACCGCGACAGCCAAAGCGAGTGCTGTCGTTGAAATGCCAACCACGATGGCGGTGAGGATCAATACCTGCGGCAGCGGGTTGGCAAAAACCTGGTTTTCGACGCCGCCCTGGATGATCGGGGCAGTGCCGCCATCGACCTTGTCCATCGAGATATACAACAAGAACACGGCTGACTGGAAAATCGACAGGCCTATCAGGGATTTGACGATATTGGTGCGCGCAAGCACACAGTACAGCCCGATCATCAGCAGCACAGCAAAGACGAAATAGTTATACAGCCCCAGCAATGCCATTATCGTATCCCCCGTCTGGAGAAAGCATGGAAAATGGTGATCATGACGCCGGCAACGGTCATGCCGACGCCTGCTTCTATCAACAGGATGCCGAGATGCTGACCATGAACAGGATCATGCGACAGAACAGAATAATCCAGGAAGCGACCGCCCATCACCATGCAGGCTACGCCGACGGCTGCGTAGGTGAAGGCGCCCAGGGCCACCAACATGCCTGAAAACCATTCAGGCACCAGTTCACGGCCACGCGCGCCACCTTCCACCAGCGAATACAGAATAATGCCTGCAGCTACCAGCGCGCCTGCCTGGAAACCACCGCCCGGGCCAAAGTCGCCGTGGAACTGAACGTAGAGGCCAAACAGCACGATAAACGGCACCAGCATCTTGCCGACGACGCGCGGAATCAGATGGTGGCGCAGATTGTCGGTACGCTTGTCGAACTCACCTTCCTCGATCAGTTCGCGACGCGGCCGCACCCGCCCCAGCAGCGACATCACGCCGATGCACGCGGTAAACACCACGAAGACCTCGCCGAGCGTGTCATAGCCGCGGAACGAGGCCAGTACAGCGGTCACCACATTGGGCACATCGATCAACAGCGGGGTGTTTTCGAGATACCAGGGTGCAACGTGCTTGTGCACGATTGCGTTCGGATCCCCCAGTCGGGGGGCCTGCAAGGTTGCAAATATGATCACCCCGCCGAGCGCGGACGAGGTCAGCAGTGGCACCCATGAACCAACGGGCGGCGAGTGATCATGCTCTGCGGTCAGCGCGAGTGCGCCGAGGAAGAGCACTGTTGAAATGCCCGCCCCAATGACTGCTTCGGTCAATGCCACGTCTGCCGCGTCCAGCACAAAAAAGTTCGCTGCCATGATCAAGGAGAAAATGCCGGACAGCATTACAGCGGTGAACAGATTGTCGGTGCGCAAGATGGCGACTGCCACGATGACCAGCATGGTCAGCAGAAACAGCGAGAAGACGATGGTCATCATGACTTCTTCCTCGCCGGTTTTCTTGCGGCCTTCTTCGCCGGCTTCCTGGCAGCCTTGCCGACCTCAGTCTTGCTCGCAGTGCGCTTTTCAGCAGGCGACTTGGTTTGCTTCGGTACAGCGGCAACCGGTGACTCTCCCGGAAACGTCTTGCCGGTTTCGTTGCGGCACGGAGGCTTTACGCCCGACAGCAGCGCCGCGTTGGCAAGCGCATAGGATGCGGTCGGAGACGTCAGGAACAGGAACAGGAAAATTGCAGCAAGCTTCAGGGGCACCAGGGTGAAACCACCCTGCAGCATGAGGCCGACAAGGATCAGCGCGGCGCCGCCTGTATCGGTCAGCGAAGCCGCATGCATGCGGGTATACAGTTCCGGCATCCGCATGACGCCAAATCCACCAACAAATACAAAGAACGCACCGGTGACCAGGAGCACCGTGGACGCAATATCAAGCAGGATATCCATCACTTTCCGGCATCCCTTTCAGCTTCTGCAGCACGGCGCACGCCGCGCGACTGGAAGAACAGGAGAACCGCAAATACACCAATGAAATTGATCAGTGCGTAGGCCAGCGCCAGATCGAGAAAATCGGGGCGCCCTGACAGGAAAGAGATTACGGCGATGAACAGAACGGTCTTGGTCCCAAACATGTTGACTGCCAGAACCCGGTCAAAAATGGTCGGCCCCACGACACCACGCACCACGGCCAGAACCATGGTGACGAGTATTGCGATGCACGTGCCGAAATAAACCCACTCCATATCCACTATTGCTCCAACGCAGTTATGCGCCTGTCCATCTCGCCCTCTGCAAGGCCATCAGCACCGGATTGCGTCAGTGCATGAACCAGCAATTCGCCATCGTCGATGTCGACGGTAATGGTGCCCGGGGTCAGCGTAATGGAATTGCCGTATATCACCTGCCCCATTTCGGTCACCTGCCCTGCCTTGAGCCGTATCATCACTGGATCGATATTCATCTTTCTGCTCAGGATAATTTTCGCCACGTCGACATTTGACTTGGCTATTTCCAGCAACAGCCACGGCCAATAGGTGGCCAGTTGATGCACATGCTCGAGAAATTTGAACTGGGACCCCACGCCATCTGCCTTGCGCATGCGCACTGCCAGATAGGTGCACACCAGCGCGGACGCCAGACCGAGGCCCAGCAGCAACGGCTTGAAATAACCGGACCACAAGATCCAGCCTGCACACAGTGCCACAAACAATCCGAGCCTTTGAAACATCCATTACCCCTTGAACCTCAACACTTGTTCGCCATTTAAGGCACTAGCGTCAATGGTTTTCCGCAAGTTTTAATCAACTGATCGTGCCTTACATTCCGCATGGCAAAAGAATCCCGGTCAGGATAATAATGAGTGATCATGATTTATGCCGTCATAGCCGTGGTTTTCCTGGCCCTCATGTTTGGCCCGCAAATGTGGGTACGGCGTGTCATTGCCGAGCACTCAGATGAAAGACCCGACTTTCCAGGCACCGGGGGCGAACTTGCGCGGCACCTGCTCGATGAGGCGGGTCTCGATGATGTGCCGGTGGAAGTGCTGCCCGCCGATGGCGGAGATCACTACGATCCGGGCGCAAAGGCCATTCGACTGAGCCCGTCGCACCATAACGGCCGATCAGTAACCGCAGTGGCGATTGCCGCTCACGAAGTCGGACATGCACTGCAGGATGCAGATGGCTACAGGCCATTGGCGCTGCGCACAAGGCTGGCGACGGCGGCGCAAAAAATCCAGGGCATCGGGTCGATATTGCTGATCGGTGCCCCCATTGTCATGGCAATAACCCGCAAGCCGTCGATCCTGCTGCTTGAGCTTGGTGCCGGGCTTGCCATACTTGCAACCGGGATAGTGGTGCACCTGATTACACTGCCAGTTGAAATTGACGCCAGTTTTTCTCGCGCACTGCCGATTCTGCAACGCGGCGGCTATCTGAACAAGGATGACCTGCCCGGTGCCAAAAAGGTTTTACGTGCCGCTGCACTGACATATATCGCAGCCGCGATGGTCAGTCTGCTTGACGTCATGCGGTGGCTGCGGCTGTTGCGGTTTTGACATCGGCGGCATTCCCGACAGCCGGTTACTGTCAGAGAAAGCAATTATTTTTCCTTTTGGTATTGTTCTCAATTTTATCAACCAACTTAAATTAAC
>CAYRLR010000358.1:0-3835 GCA_964424975.1 uncultured Anderseniella sp. | reverse complement strand
TTTGCAGTGCACGCGGCCTGACCGGCAGGCAGGGCGTGCTGATTCCGGAATCCAACATCAAACACCTTATGCTTCGTCCAGACGTCGTGGCGGCGTCGAAGCAGGGCAAGTTCAATGTATACCCCGTGAAAACCATCAGCCAGGGCATCGAATTGCTTACCGGTATTGCAGCCGGTGAGCGCGATCGTTCCGGAGATTTTCCCAAGGGGTCTGTCTATGGCCGCGTTGAGGCGAAGTTGCGCGAGTATGCCATGACCAGAAAGGAGTTTGGCGCTGGTCAGCTGCAATCGAGCACGCGGGATGATAATAGATGAACAACCTGAACCGGGAAAATGACGTCCGCCGGATTGTTGTCGGGCTCAGGTCTGCGTCCAATGTGGACCGCGCGATTGCTGCTGCAACAGTCCTTGCCAGTGTCACTGAAGCAACAATAGTCGGATTTTTCGTTCAGGAAGAGATCATGCTTGACCTGGCTGAATTCCCGTTCGCGCGGGTGCTGAATTTCGATCACCCGCAGCCCCGGAAGATTTCACGCCAGTCGATGCACGACGCTTTTGCCCGTACCGCTGCCGTGTGCAAGCAGGCATTGTCGAGCCATGCCGGCAAGGCCCGGGTGAGTTGGTCGTTCAGTATCCGGCAAGGAGATTTCAATGCCACGATCGAGGCGATAGCCGGCTCGGGCGACTATGTTGTCCTGCCCAGCGAAACACGTGGTATCGGCATCCAGGCCGTGATTGCTGCCCTGCGCATGATGCCCGCAAACATCGCGGGCGTGGTGGTGGCGGGCCTTGATGACGCGAGCCGATCCCCTGGCCCGGTCGTGGCCATTGATGACGGGGATGAAACAGGCGCCCGCACGGTTGCCCTGGCCGCGCGCCTGGCAATTGCGCAGGGCAGATCCCTGCATCTGTTTACGGTTGCAGCGACAGACGCTGATGCCGATCGCATCGAGGCTCGTGCCGCGACGTTGATCGGCAGCAGGCAGGTCACGGTAACGCATCGATACGCACCAGAGTTTCCACAACCGATTGCCGCAGGCATTGCTCATTTGTCGCCATTTTTCGTGGTTGGCGATCTCGACGGAGAACCGTTCAGAGACGACAGGGTTGCCACCTCCATATTGCGCTCTGCAAAAGCCCCGGTTCTCCTGTTGCGTAAAATCTAGGGTGCTGACCCTGGAGCATCATCCGATCAGATGGAATCATCTGATCGGATAAAGATGCTCGATTCCAAAGTGTTAGAGTATCCGTATTGATCAAGCCATTTTATCTACCCATTTTCTGTCTGCTTTGACGAGTGCGTTTGCGAGAATGATGAGCTTTCTCATGATGGCCGTGAGGCCGACTTTTGTGGGTTTGCCTGCGTCTATCAGCTGGGTGTATTTGGCTTTCAGGTCGGCATTGAAGCGGCTTGCGACAAGAGCAGGAAGATAGAGTGCGTGACGCAGGTGCTTTCGTCCACTGCCGATGAAGCGCTTGCCTTTCCATTGTCCGGAGTCGCGGTTGAAGGGCGCCAGGCCGGCCATCGCTGCAATCTGCTTTGAATGCAGCGTGCCCAGTTCGGGTATTTCGGCCAGCAGGATCAGGGCCGTTATGGTTGAGATGCCGGGAATGGAGCAGACGATTTCGAAGGTCCTGGCCATTGCCAGTGTCGTCAGCGACCAACTCGCACATAGCCTTTTCGACAGCTTTCAGGTCACGTTCGATCTGGCGTAGTCGCAGGGTGTTCTGTTTCTTCGGGAGGGGTAAGGAAAGCGACTTCTGACGGTTCTTTGCAGCAGTTGCGTCCTTGATCAACGCTTGCCTGACGACTTGCAGTTCCTTGAGATCGCGCAGTTTTTCAGATGGCACGGTATACAGTTGCGGCTGAAGGGCCTGACCCATTGCCGCCAGACTGCGGGCATCGGCCTTGTCGGTCTTGGCCCTGGCGCCGCAAGCTTGGGCAAATCGTCTTGCCTGCAACGGGTTGACCCTGGCAATCGGCAGACCCGCCGCCGACAGTGTCTCCTGGAAGCTTCGGTGATAGGCACCGGTGGGCTCGTAGACGATACGTTCGAGCGCGCCTTCGCCGATCCATCCGATAAAGGCCTTCATACCCCGCTTGTCGTTGGAGAACTGCCTTGCTTCACCGTCCGGCAGGCGGTGTGCATCGAGATGGGCTTTCGAAATATCTACTCCGATTGTATAGTGTGTCATCTTTTCTCATGTCCTATGCTTGTCATGCGGGCCTAAAAGCCCGTGTATCCGTTCAGGCCTCATGGAAAAGACGGAGGTGATCACACTCTAACGCGGTCCGAAATCCGCAAGGATCACGACCAAGCAATTGACGATCCATCCTCCGCCAGTGATCGGTGGGTAAAGGCCGATCACTGGCTCTATCTTTGCAGATGAGCCGAGGAAATCATAAGACAAGCAATTTTATCCATCCGTCGGGATAGATATTGCTCTAGACCAGATCAGCCTTGAGACTTGGCATTGAGAAAATGGTCGCTCAGCGGTTCCTGATAGTCGCCCCCGGCAATCTGGTAATAATCACCGGCAAAGTCGCAGTAGATATGCCCCCTGAGCGGTACGCCCAGGGGCGTGTCAAACGCACCGGCGGCAATCGCAATGCGGTCTGATCCGTCAGCCTTCCAGAACAGGGTCGATCCGCAGGTTGAACAAAACCCGCGTCGGTAGCCCGGGGTGGACTCGTACCAGGCCAGACCATCTGTCGAGGTCATGTGCAATGCATCATCGGCGCAGCCCGTGGCACTCATATAGGAGCCGGTCTGCTTGCGGCACTGGATGCAGTGACACGCCACGACGTCGCGCAGGTCACCTGATACCTCGAATTTCACGCCGCCGCACAGACAGCTTGCCTTGTGTGATGCGCTCATTGCGACCTCAGGGTTGAAAGGGCAGCAATATGGTCCGGCGTGACGCCGCAGCAGCCGCCGATTATCTGGGCGCCTGCGTCGCGCCAGCCTTGTGCGGCGACAGCAAAGTCAGCCGGTGCAATGTCGACGAACTGCCAGTCCGGCATGGTGAATTCACCGGCTTCCGGGTAAGCGCCGGTCGGGCCCGACCAGTTGGCGGAAATGATCTCCAGTCCTTCCAGTATGGTGTCGATCGGCGAGTGCATGATCAGGCATGCATCCGGATTGAACCGGGTCAGTTCCCTGACAATCGGTTCGAGCAACTGATCGGGATGATTGACACCGGTCAGAGCACCCTCGCCATTGCGTTCTACGGCAATGCCGACCCACACGGGCAGGCCGGTATTGACGGCGGACTCCACCGCCCAGCTTGAAAACTTCGTGTCGCGCATCATTTCCATGATCAGCAGGTCTGCACCGCAGGCCTTCAGATTGGCAGCCTTGGCATCGAACAGGCGCCGCACGGTAGCATCGTCCCAGGAGAAGTTCGGATCGAAATCATCGGTGCCTTTGGCGATCGGGCGCATGACGGATATGGAACCTGCCACGCATACCGGGTGGTCAGCAGCGTCGGCCGCTTCGCGCGCCACCCGCATGGCGATGGTATCGGTCTCGATGAGGTCCCCATCTCGACCATGCGCGTTGAACATCAACGGTGCCGATGCATAGGTGTTCGCCGTGATGACATCCGCGCCGACCCTGATGTAATCATCATGCACCGCGCGTACCACTTCCGGGTGGGTGCGATTAGCTTCGGCACACCACACATCGGAGTCCATTTTCACGCCACGGCGCTGGATGTCGGTTCCGGTTCCGCCGTCCAGAATGACAAGTTGGCCATTGTCGAGCTTGGTCTTGATGTGTGCATACATGCAGGGGCTTCCTTTAAGGCTTGGCAACTCTATCCGATTGTCCCTG
>CAYRLR010000357.1:0-3837 GCA_964424975.1 uncultured Anderseniella sp. | reverse complement strand
CTAGTGCGCCTCGTCCCAGTTGTCCGCCGCCCGCGCGTCCACCTGAATGGGCACCGAGAATGAAACGGCAGGCAATGGCGCGGCGATCATCACGTCGCAGGCGACCTTGATGGTTGCGTCGGTCTCGGCCTCTGGCACTTCGAAGATCAGTTCATCATGCACCTGCAGCAACATGCGGGCGCCCAGGCCCGCATCCGCAAGCGCTTGTGGCATGCGGATCATGGCGCGGCGAATGATATCGGCTGCGGAGCCCTGGATTGGTGCGTTGATCGAGGCGCGTTCCTGGAAGGCCCGTTCCGACGCGTTGGGGGACTTGATACGCGGAAAATGCATCCGCCGGCCAAACACGGTTTCCACATAGCCATTGGCCCTGCAGAATGCCTTGGTGTGTTCCATATAGTCCTTGATGCCGGGAAACCGCTCGAAATAGGTCTTGATGTAGCGACCCGCTTCTTCACGCGGTATCGCCAGCTGGTTGGCAAGTCCAAACGCGGAAATACCGTAAATGATCCCGAAATTGATGGCTTTCGCCTTGCGGCGTATGCTTGGGTCCATACCTTCGATTGGTGTGTCGAACATCTCCGATGCAGTCATGGCGTGAATATCGAGCCCGTCCGCAAAGGCCTTCTTGAGCTGATCGATCCCGGCAATGTGCGCCAGCACCCGCAGTTCGATCTGGCTGTAGTCGGCTGACACCAGCTTGTGGCCGGGGCTTGCCACGAAGGCGGTTCTGATCTGCCGGCCTTCCGGCGTGCGCACCGGGATGTTCTGCAGGTTCGGATCGGTTGAGGACAATCTGCCGGTAGACGTGGCTGCCAGCGAATATGACGTGTGAACACGCCCTGTCTCGGGGTTGATATGCCCGGTCAGCGCATCGGTGTAGGTCGAGCGCAACTTGGTCAGTTGCCGCCAGTCCAGCAGTTTGCGGGCCAGTTCAACACCGTCTGCTGCGAGGTCTTCCAGCACCTGGCTGTCTGTGCTCCAGGCGCCGGTTGCGGTTTTCCGGCCGCCCTGCAGGCCCATTTTTCCAAACAGCACTTCGCCGACCTGTTTTGGCGATCCCAGGTTGAACGCCTCGCCGGCAAGCTCATGCACCTGCTTTTCCAATGCATCGGCGCCTTTGGAAAACTCGCCGGACAACCGGGCCAGCACGGTCCTGTCTACCAGGATACCCTCGCGCTCCATTGCCGCCAGAACCGGCACCAGCGGCCGCTCCAGCGTTTCATAGACGGTTGCGCGATGTTCCGATGCCAGTCGCGGCTTCAGCACGTGCCACAGCCTGAGCGTGATGTCGGCATCTTCGGCGGCATAGCCTGTCGCCTGGTCGAGCGGCACCAAGTCAAACGTCACCTGGGATTTTCCGCTGCCGGCAACATCCTTGAACTTGATCGGCGTGAGACCGAGGTGGACCTCGGCCAGTTCATCCATACCGTGGCCGTTAACGCCGGAATCCAGTGCATATGACAGCAACATTGTGTCATCGATCGGCGCAACATCGATACCGAGGCGCTGAAACACGGTCAGATCATATTTCAGGTTCTGTCCGATTTTCAGTATGCCGGGATGCTCGAGCACGCCCTTGAGCGCGCCGATAACCGCTGCCTCGGACAGTTGCTGCAGATCGTCACCGCCCCCGAAATCCAGGCCGTCCGATGCCCGGTGTCCGGTGGGGATGTAGCAGGCCTTGCCGGGCTCGACGCTCAGCGAGATGCCGCACAGCTTCGCCCGCATATTGTCGAGCGAAGTGGTTTCGGTGTCGACGGCAACCAGCCCGGCCTCATGGATCATTGCAACCCATGCGTCCAGCCGGTCGGTGGTCGTCACCCGTTCATACGCCGAGTGATCCAGCGGTAGCTTGCGCATGTTTTCAGCGATGACGCTGGCTGCATTATCTGCGTCTGCGGCAGATGCCTCATCCATCTGGAGGGCATTGCCTGCATCCGCAGTATCGCCGACCGGTACGCCGAGCTCGTCCACATCCGCACCTTCTGGCGGCCAGCCGGTGAAGGTCACTTCTATGGGGTCGATGTCGGCTGCATTGGCTTCGAAATCGCCGGATACCCGGCGGATCAGCGTGGTGAACTCGAGTGTTTTCAGGAACCCGATCAGGGTTTTTGCTTCCGGTTCAACGACCCCGAAATCCTCGATGGGATGATCAACGGCCACATCGGTTTTCAAGATCACCAGTTGCTTTGAAACACGCGCCTGGTCGGCAAACTCGATCAGCTTTTCGCGACGCTTGGGCTGCTTGATTTCGGTTGCGCGCGCCAGCAGGCTTTCAAGGTCGCCATATTCCTCGATCAGTTGCGCGCCTGTCTTGACGCCAATGCCCGGTACGCCGGGCACATTGTCCACGCTGTCGCCGGCCAGCGCCTGCACTTCCACGACCTTTTCAGGCGGCACGCCGAATTTCTCGATCACCTCGGCCCGGCCAATGGCCTTGTCCTTCATGGTGTCGAGCAGCATCACCTGTTCGGTGACAAGCTGCATCAGGTCCTTGTCGGATGACACGATGCGCACTGTTGCCCCGGCTGCCGCGGCTTGTGTGGCATAGGTCGCGATCAGGTCGTCGGCCTCATAGTTTTCCTGTTCGATACAGGCCACGTTGAAAGCTTCCGTCGCCTGCCGGATCAGGCCGAACTGCGGCACCAGGTCTTCGGGAGCAGGCGGGCGATGCGCCTTGTACTGGGGGTAGATGTCGTTGCGAAACGATTTTGAGGACTTGTCGAAAACAACCGCAATGTGGGTCGGCTTGTCATCCGCGGACATCTGCTTGAGCAGCTTGTACAACATGTTGCAAAAGCCCTGCACGGCACCGACCGGCAACCCGTCGGACTTGCGGGTCAGCGGCGGCAATGCGTGATAAGCGCGGAATATATAGCCGGAGCCATCGATCAGATAGAGATGGTCACCGGGCTGGATGGGGCGGGTTGCTGCTGTGCTCATGGTGCGCGCACTATGCCACTTGCCTTGCGCCTTTGCCATAAGCTGAAATGCTTGTTTGCACAGGGTTGGCACTGCTTGCTGACATTTCCTGACATGGTGCGGTTTTTGGCAGGTTATGCCGCTGCATAAGGGTGGTTCCACATTATTTGCTGTTCTGGATGGCTGAATGTCCTTGCCAAGCCCCCCCCGGATGGATGGATAATGAGACTTATTCAATAAGGAGCAGTGCCATGAACCTTCAGGCGAATGAAAATGACTTCAGCGGGATCATCGAGGCCGACCGTGAACACGTCTGGCATCACCTGACCCAGCACAAGAAATTTGAAACCGTGGATCCGCTGGTGATCATCGAAGGCAAGGGAATGCGCGTGTGGAACACCGCAGGCCGTGAACATCTTGATGCGGTATCCGGCGGTGTGTGGACCGTCAACGTCGGCTATGGCCGCGAGAGCATTGCCGACGCGGTTCGCGACCAGCTTGTTCAGTTGAACTATTTTGCCAATTCGGCCGGTAGTATTCCAGGCGCCAGGTTCGCCCAGCGGCTGATCTCCAAAATGCCCGGCATGACGCGGGTTTACTATTCCAACTCGGGCTCGGAAGCCAATGAGAAGGCCTACAAGATTGTCCGCCAGATTTCGCACAACAAGCACGGCGGCAAGAAGCACAAGATCCTGTATCGCGACCGCGACTATCACGGCACGACGATCACCGCGCTGTCATCGTGTGGCCAGAACGAACGCCGCGACCAGTATGGCCCGTTCACGCCCGGCTTCGTGGAAGTGCCGCATTGTCTTGAGTATCGCTCGCAATGGGGCGAGGTAGACGATTACGGCATCCGCGCCGCCAATGCCATCGAAGAGGTTATTCTGCGCGAAGGTGCCGACACGGTCG
>CAYRLR010000356.1:0-3838 GCA_964424975.1 uncultured Anderseniella sp. | reverse complement strand
TGACTATGCCCATTATATTGCAAGAAGCCATGCAATCCGCAGCAACGGCGCGCACCGCAAGCTTGCCGAAATCTGGGGTATTGTGAATACAACCATTCGCGCGATCAAACGCGCGCTGGTGCAATGCACCGCCACTGATGGCTCGCAAGCGACTTGCTACCGGCCTGACCATCTGGGCAAGCGAGCACCCATGTTCCAGACCTAAGAAGACAACGACAACACTGCAGCAGTTGCAAACAAGGTGAGCGCAGCTGGCTGAGGCACTGGCCTTCTATCGTATCGGTCATCCGGATGGATAAACCTGGTCCTAGTCACTCAGTGTCCCTGTGGATTTCTGGACCAGCACCATGAGCGCGTCGGCGATGTGCCTGTCGTCGATATTGTAGTCGTCGGCCTCGACACGGATCTTGTGGGCCTGGTGCAGCACGTCCGCGTGGGTGAAGCCGTGTGGCGGGTCAAACTTGTAGCAGGCAAGCTCCATGAGCTGGCCGAGCGGGTCGCGGAAATACAGTGAATCCATGAAGCCGCGGTCAACATCACCGGAATTGGAAAACCCGGCGGCCTCCAGGCGTTCGCCGGCCTGCGTATAGGTGGCGCGTGAGACGATGAAGGCCAGGTGATGCAGGTTGCCGACATTGTTGGGGTTGGGCCGTGCATCCACCTCCCAGTCCTCATTGGTGAAGATGGTGATCAGGCGTCCGTCACCGGGATCAAAATACAGATGGTTGGTATCCGGTGCATCTAGATTGGGTTGCTCGAACACGAACGGCATGCCGAGAATGCCTTCCCAGAAATCAATCGATGTCTGCCGGTCGGCGCCGTTCAGCGTGATGTGGTGAACGCCCTGGGTCTGGATAACGGTCATCGCTCTGTCCAATCGTGGGTTTTTTCGATTTCGCGAACTTCGGTCTTCAGTATCTTGCCATAATTACTCTTCGGCAACACTTCGACAAATCGATAGGCCTTTGGCCGCTTGAACCGGGCCATGTTGGCCAGGCAATAGGCATCGACACCGGCTTCGCCCAGATCGTGCCCCGGCTCACGCACCAGGTAGGCAACAACCACTTCGCCCCAGTCCGGGTGTGGCCGTCCGACCACACAGGCCTCCGCCACTTGCGGCATCTGCAACAGCACTTCTTCTATCTCGCGCGGATAGACATTGGTGCCGCCGGAAATGATCAGGTCCTTTGACCGGTCGGTGAGGGTCAGGTAGCCGTCCTCGTCGAAAACCCCCACATCGCCGGTCCACAACCAGCCGTCGCGCAGCGCAGACGCGCTTGCCTCGGGATTGTTCCAGTATCCGAGCATCACCGCATCCCCCCGGCAGACGATTTCGCCTTTCTCGCCAACGGGACATTCTGCGCCCTGTTCATCAACCACGCGCACATGCATGCAGGAATCTGCCACGCCGGCAGAGCCGAGCCGGTGCCGCCATTTCGGGTGGTCACGATTGGCGATATCTTCGCGCGACAGGTGCGTGATGGTCATCGGGCTTTCGCCCTGTCCGTATAGCTGCGCCAGCCTGGGGCCGAACCGGTCCAGCGCGGCAATGCAGTCCTCGACATACATCGGTGCACCGCCATAGATGATCAGCTTGAGATTGCTCACATCTGCATTGCCTGCCCAGGTCGTCAGGCGTCGCACCATGGTCGGGGCGGCAAACATCGACACGCCGTTCCAGTGGCCGATGAGATCGAAGATTTCGGCCGGATCAAAGCCGCCTGATGCCGGCACGATGTTGCAGGCACCCGCGCACACGTGCGGAAACATCCACATGCCCGAACCGTGGCTCAAGGGTGCGGGATGAATAATGCAGTCATCCGGCATGACACGGTCAAAATCGGCAAAATAGTTCAGCGTCATTGCCACGATGTTGCGGTGGGACAGCATGGCGCCCTTGGGCCGGCCGGTGGTGCCTGATGTATAGAACAGCCAGGCCAGTTCATCCGGCTCCACAAAACTGATTGTCACCGGCTCACTGGCCAGCAGGCTCGCATAGGCATCGCTGGCGACATCAATGACGTGATCCAACCCCTCGGCATTGGTCCCGGTGATGGTGTCATGCAGGGCAGGGGTGACAAAGCAGGCCCTGCAGCCGGAATTTTCCAGAATGTAGGTGAATTCGGATGCATGCAGTTTCGCGTTGATCGGAACCGCGGCCAGGCCCGCATGCCATATGGCAAACATGACCTCGAAATACTCCGGCACATTCTTCATGGCCAATGCGACCCGGTCGCCGCGTTCAAGGCCTAGGCCTTTCAATCCGCCGGCCAGCCGCTCCACCCGGTTTCGCAGGTCTGCGTGGGTGAGGACGATGCTGTTTCCCATACCCACGGCAGCACCATCGGGGTGTTCCAGTGCATTGCGTTCAATCCAGTGGGCAAGATTCATGTCGGTCTTCGGTTCCTGTGGCAATGTGGGTTCTGGTCATCCCAAACAAATACCATCCTGATCTGGTCGGCAAGTCGATTGCACGATAGTCTGCGCGCCATTGCGCAGGAGGAGTTTCGCGAATGTCCAGACCCAACAATGATTTCTACCAGCCGGTTCCCGGGCTGGAGGTGCCGCGTTTTGCCGGTGTTGCAAGCTTCATGCGCCTGCCGCAGGTGAAGCTGGAAGATGCAGGTGACGTGGATATCGGCCTGATCGGTGTGCCCTGGGACGGCGGCACGACAAACCGCCCCGGTCCGCGCCATGGCCCGCGCCAGATGCGTGATGCGTCTGCAATGATCCGGATGGTTCATCATCACCTGAAGATCGAGCCGTTCAAGCTGGCGAATGTTGCCGATCTCGGCGATGCGCCGGTCAATCCGGCAGACCTGATGGACGCGCTGTCACGCATCGAGGCATTCTATGACCGGGTCAAGGCATCCGGCATCCGGCCATTGTCGGCCGGCGGCGACCATCTGTGCTCGCTGCCGATCCTGCGTTCGCTGGGCCGCGACAAGCCTGTCGGCATGATCCAGTTCGATGCCCATTCGGATCTCTGGGACAGTTATTTCCACGGCTCGAAGTTCACCCACGGCACGCCGTTTGCCAGGGCCATCGAGGAAGGTGTGCTTGATCCCGGGCGGACGGTTCAGATCGGCCTGCGCGGCGGCGTGTACGACTGGTCGGACCGGGAATTCGGCGCCAGACATGGTGTGACCATGATCGATATCGAGGAAGCGGTAGCCAACGGGCTCGATGAAACCATCAAACGCGCCCGCGACATTGTCGGTGATGACGAAACCTACGTCACCTTTGACATTGACTGTCTTGACCCGGCGTTTGCGCCGGGGACCGGAACACCGGAAGCAGGCGGCTTCACCACGCGCGAAGCGCAGGCCATGCTGCGCCAGCTCCGCGGCCTCAATATCGTGGGCGCGGACGTGGTTGAAGTGTCGCCGCCGTTCGATGCGGCAGGCCATACCGCACTTGCCGGGGTTACCATGATGTTTGAATTGTTGTGCATCATGTCCGAGCGTGTTTAATCTGCGCCAACCAGGTCATGACCTGAAATAACCAATCATCTACAGGGAAGGACGTCCATGTCTCGCCATAACCAGTTTGCCCTCGCTTTCACCCTAACTGCTGCGGCCCTGTTGCCGGTCACGGCGAACGCGGAAACCCGCGTTACCTACAAATCGGCCAAATCCACCTCATCATATTACCAGATGGGCGTGCAGCTTGCCGAGGCGGTCAAGAAGGGGTCCGGCGGCAATATCATCCTGACGGTGGAAGAGTCGCAAGGATCGGTGCAAAACGTCAAGGAAGTCGCATCGCGAACCGGCAATTATGTTTTCACAACACCACCTGTGCTGGTCAAACTGGCGATGGCCGGCAAGAAGATGTTTGA
>CAYRLR010000355.1:0-3846 GCA_964424975.1 uncultured Anderseniella sp. | reverse complement strand
TAGAAGAACACTATGACCGCGGACAATCCCATGGCAAACGCGACCGGGACACCAATAGCCACCCAGAATGCAAAAGTCCCGAGGAGGAGAGCCAGTCCCATGTTCAGATGCCTTCTTCGTTAGTGGCTTCGTCTGCGAAATAATAGCGGTAGGTCTTGGACAGGGCATGGGCTCCGGCGAACACGAATGTCAGGCCGCCGCAGATCGCGGCAGGCAAGGTTCTGACCCCTTCGGGAATATTCAGCATTGCAAGTTTGGTTGACCAGCCAAACTGCACGAGTTCGATACACGCAAGCAGCATGATAGCGCCAAAACAGGCCATCGCCACATCGGCAACAATGCGCAAGGGCTTGCGCACACTGTCGGGTAAAGCTTCGCGAATGAACTCCACGCCAAGGTGCGTGCCTTCATGAACACCCGCCGCGGCGCCGAGAAAGGTAATCAGGCACACCAGGAGCAGCGCGAGTTGCTCCACCCATGTGGGCGTCACATTCAGTACATAGCGCCCGAACACCAGCCAGCCAAAAATAGCCAGAAGCACCACCATCGCGATACTGCAAATGAAGATGCACAGCCTGCTGATCCAGGGAATGAGGCGATCAACCTGTCTCAGAAAAACGACGATGTGTTTCAAGTGGCCCCCGAAAATCAAGATCGAATTATCGCCCGCGCTGCATTATTCCATGGTTTGGAGCAGCGCGGACTATATTTTTTTGGTGAAGCCTAGTCCGCGTTGCGGATCAGGTTTACCAGGTTGGTCAGGTCCGGGTTTGCAGCGAGGAACTTCTCGTAAACCGGCGCCATCGCTGACTGGAACGGAGCCTTGTCCGCAATCTTGTTGACGGTGGTTCCGCCAGCCTGGACTTTTTCCATGCTCTTGGCTTCGCGCGCTTGCCACAACTCGCGTTGCATGTCAGCGCTGGCTTTGCCGGCCGCCCTGACAATCGCCTGGTCTTCCGGCGAGAACGTGTCCCAGGTTTTCTTGCTGATGCACAGGCATTCCGGAATGATCAGGTGTTCCGACATGGAGTAGAATTTCGCCACTTCGTAATGGTTGGTGGACTCATAGGACGGCGGGTTGTTTTCCGCTCCATCGACCACACCGGTCTTGAGAGACTGGAACACTTCAGCAAATGCCATTGGCGTGGCATTGCCGCCCATCGAGTCGATCATCCCGACGAACAGGTCGTTGTTCATCACGCGGACTTTCATCCCCTTGACATCGTCAGGTGTCATGATCGGCTTTTTCGAGTTGTAGAATGAACGGGCACCGGCATCGTACCAGCCAACTGCAATCAGGCCTTTCTTCTCCAGTCCTTCGGCAATCTTTGCTCCGGCTTCACCATCCATGAGGCGGTACATCTGCGGAATGCTTTTGAAAATGAAGGGCAGAGAGACAACATTGGTTTCCGGAACCACCTGCCCCATCGGGCCAAGGCTGAATTCACCGAAATCAATTGCGCCGAGGCGAACCTGCTCAATGGCATCGGGCTGTGAACCCAATACACCGCCATGGAAAATCTTGCCCTTGATGCGGCCGTCGGTCTTGTCAGTCACCTCCTTGAGAAACGACTCCATCGCGATGGAAACGGGATAGTCTTCAACATGTATGTTCCATCCTCGCAGGTCTTTGGCGACGGCTGTTTCAATACCAACCGCACTGACCGCAAAGCTCAGCGCAAGGGCGCCGCAAAGCGCCAGTTTCTGGATTTTGGATGTTATTTTCATGTGTTCCTCCCTGAAACAGTTTCGTTGATTTATCTGGATTCAGACAGTTGGAAAGCCCAACCGCGACGTATACTAGCATACCAGTTTTAAGAGGCAATGCAGTTTATTCCTGTTTGGACATCACTTTCTGAATAAAACAGCACACGGACTCTCATCGTGCCAGCCACCCGCCATCAACCGGCACAATGGCCCCGTTGATATACCTGGCCGCGCTGGAGGCCAGAAAAACCGCAGCCCCCGCGATATCGGAGGGTTGCCCCCATCGCCCGGCCGGAATTCTGTCGACGATGGCTTTGTTGCGGCCTGTGTCTTCGCGCAGGGCAAGCGTGTTGTTGGTTTCGATGTACCCCGGCGCGATTGCATTGACGGTGATGCCCTTGGAAGCCCATTCGCACGCCAGAAGTTTCGTCAGCCCCGCAACACCGCTCTTTGAAGCCGTATAGGAAGCGACACGAATGCCACCCTGGAAAGACAGCATCGAGGCTATGTTGATTATGCTGCCTTGCTCGTCCTCGGCCAGGCGGCTTCTGGCAAAGGCCTGACACAGAAAGAAGACTGATTTCAGATTGACGTTCATCACGTCATCCCAGTCTTGTTCGGTAAAATCGACCGCGTCGTTGCGCCGGATTATGCCGGCATTGTTGACCAGCACATCAATTGACCCAAACCTTGCTTCTGCCCGCTCATACGCGGCCACGCTCTCAGCCTTGTCACTCAGATCGCAGATACATTCATGCGCGGTGACACTGGATTGTTCCAGCAATGCAAGCGTTTCGGTCATTTCCGAGCGCCCTGCACAGACAACTTCGGCCCCGGACTGGCCCAGGCCAAGTGCGATCGCCTGTCCTATCCCGGTATTGGCGCCGGTAACAAAGGCGCGCTGTCCGGCGAGATCAAAGATGTCCCTCACCGAAGGTCTCCCATGGCAACCATGTCAACGTCCTTGTAGTCGACATTGTCACCCGCCATGGCCCAGATGAACGTATAGTTGGATGTGCCTGCTCCGCAGTGGATCGACCAGCCTGGAGACAGGATGCCCTGTTCATTCTGCACGACCAGGTGGCGCGTTTGATCCGGCTCCCCCATGAAATGAAACACCCGTTGATCCTCCGGCAGATCGACATACAGATAGGCTTCGGACCGCCGGTCATGCACATGGGCCGGCATGGTGTTCCACACCGAACCGGGCGCGAGCTTGGTGAGGCCAACGACCAGTTGGCAGGCATCCATCACATCAGGATGCACGAACTGGTAGATGACCCGTTCATTGCTGGTGGCCTGGGAGCCCAGTTCGACAGTCGCCGCATTGGCAATCGGTACCAGCCGCGTTTCTATCGCCCGGTGCGCAGGAGCCGACAGAATATAGAACTTCGCCGTCCTGCCGGACATGGTGATAGGTCCCGCACCCATGCCGATATAGATCATGTCATGGGTCGTCATGTCATAGGATTTGCCGCCAACTACAATCGTGCCGTCACCGCCGATATTGACCAGTACCGCCTCTCGCCTGTCGAGGAGACCCGGTGAGCCGGTTTCGGGTACATGATCGAGAACAAGCTCACCGGACAAGGGCACAGCGCCGCCGACGATCAGGCGGTCAAGATGACTGTAGACCAGGGAAATTTCACCATCGACGAACAGCTTGTCATTCAGGAACTCCGATCTCAGTTCGCTCGTATCCATGCTTTTGGCGTGGCGAGGGTCAATGGCTTGTCTTGTTTCTGTGCGGATCATGGTGTGCCCTTCTGGGTTGAATGGATGTTAGAGAAAATCGTCGCGTCTCGGCGTGAAGGTGTCGATTAGGCAGCCGGTCTCAAGCGCCACGCACCCGTGAACAGCGTTGCTGGGAATAATGATGGAGTCGCCGACGCTTAGTTCCATTTCCCTGTCGTCGACGGTGAACCGGAACTTGCCGGACCGAACAAAGGTGGACTGGACGTGGACATGGTGGTGCAATGCGCCGACTGCGCCCTTGTGAAACAGGAACTCGACGGTCATCAGGTCAACGTTTTGCGAAAGAACCCGGCGTGAGACGCCTTCATCAGCCTCCACAAAAGGGTAAGGTTGCGGTCTTGGTGATTCCATGATTTACGGCTTCCACTCGTGTTGATCGGATCA
>CAYRLR010000354.1:0-3850 GCA_964424975.1 uncultured Anderseniella sp. | reverse complement strand
AGGATGAAATCAGGTATTGGTCGCGGACCGCATGAATGAACTGGTGCAAGGAAGACATAACATATGCGCAGGGAAATCGAGTTTGACGCTGAAGGCACTGTGTTGCGCGGCTGGCATTACGTGCCGGACGCTAGTCAGGGTCCGGTTCCCACAATCGTCATGGCGCATGGATTTTCCGCCGTGAAAGAACAGTATCTTGATGAGTATGCAGCAGCATTTGCTGCCGCCGGTCTTGGCGCTGTCGTGTTCGACAATCGCAATTTCGGAGCAAGCGACGGGGAACCTCGCCAGGAAATCGATCCGGTTCAGCAAGTACGCGACTATCGGCATGCGATTACCTATGCCTGCACGCTGCCGGATGTTGACGGTAATCGCATCGGGGTGTGGGGTACCAGCTTCAGCGGCGGGCATGTCCTTGCTGTGGCCGCCTACGATTCACGGGTCAAATGCGTGGTCTCCCAGGTGCCCACCATCAGTGGTCCTGATGCTGCCCTGCGTCGCACGCGACCGGATCTGATGCCGGGTGTACTGGACGCTCTTCACGGAGACCGTGCGGCACGGTTCGCGGGGGCGGCGCCCAAGACCATAAATGTTGTGCAGGGGGATGACAGAGGACCCTGCGCATTGGCCGATGAAGACAGCCGGCGGTTTTTCACGGAAAGCAATCTGCGCGCGCCTGCGTGGAAGAACGAAATCACCCTGCGGTCTGCCGAGATGGCCCGCGAATATGAACCCGGCACGTCCATTCACCGCATCAGCCCGACCCCGTTGTTGATGATTGTTGCAGACGAGGACTATGTAACCCCCACCGACCTCGCTCTGGAGGCGTATGAACGAGCCCTGCAACCCAAGAAACTTGTACTTCTGAAAGGTGGGCATTTTGCTCCCTATATCGAACGCTTCAGCGAGTCGTGCGGGGCTGCAACTGACTGGTTCTGCCAACATCTGAAGGGCTGAGCGTGACCGTCCGGGACAGTTTTTCTCATCACCTGTTGAACCGTGCCTTCCTGCAAATTTCACAGTGACGTTTCCGGGCTGGTAAATGCCGGTTTTTGCGATGGTTGCTCCCCCGGATCTGGACTAAGACTCCAGCATCGGATCAGGATGGCCTGCAAAGTGTCAGCGCACTTTCATGGTGTTATCTGAAGCCGTGTTTCTGCAGGGAGGCTCCAGTTCATGTTTTCCATTTATCCATCTGCGCGTTTGCGCCCGTCACCGTTTTTCGACGCCACTGTTGAAGAAGGCGTGAACAGTTTCACCACCTACAATCACATGCTGATGCCCACCGGCTTTGGCAAGCCTGAAGAAGAATACTGGCGCATCATCAATGGTGTTTCCATGTGGGATGTTTCGGTGGAACGCCAGGTGCAACTGCAGGGCCCCGATGCCGGAAAGCTGGCGCAGATACTGTGTCCGCGCGACCTGACAAAGTGTGTTGCCGGACAGGGCAAATATGTTGCCGTGTGCAATCACGCAGGCACGCTGATCAATGATCCGATCCTGTTGAAGCTGGACGAGCAGCGCTACTGGCTGTCAATCGCCGACAGCAATATTTGGTTCTGGGCAGGCGCCATAGCGGCCGAGCGCGGACTTGATGTCGTGGTGAGCGAGCCGGACGTGTCTCCAATGGCCGTGCAGGGACCGAAGGGTGAGGATGTCGTGGCGGCCATGTTCGGCGACTGGGTGCGCGATCTGAAATATTTCTGGTTCAGGGAGACCGAGATCGACGGCATCCCGGTTGCGGTTGCGCGCTCCGGCTGGTCCAAACAGGGTGGTTTCGAGCTTTACCTGCTGGACGGAACAAAAGGCACCCAGCTGTGGAACCTGGTCAAGGAAGCAGGCAAACCGTGGGGCATCGGGCCAGGTAACCCCAACCATTGCGAGCGGGTGGAAAGCGGATTGCTGTCCTTTGGCGGTGACACCGACGAGCACACCAACCCTTATGAAGTTCGCATGGGCCGCTATGTCGACCTGGATGTGCCTGACGATGTGATCGGCATCCAGGCACTGCGCAAGATCAAGGCCGAAGGTCCCAACCGGCACCAGCTTGGCGTCATGCTTGAAGGTGATGAACCGGACCAGGTGGGGTTCACCTGGTTTGACATCCGACAGGGGAACGCGAAAATAGGCGACATGACCAATATTGCCTGGTCACACCGGCTGAAGAAGAACATCGGGTTTGCGCTGGTGTCCGTAGAGGCACAGCCGGGTGACAAAGTGACAGTCATGAAAAACGGCGTCGAGATCGCCGCGAAATTGTGCAACCTGCCGTTTATCTGAGGGCAGCTATCTGCGGGCAATCGTCTCGCATTCATGTACCGGCTTCAGGGCGCGGATTGTACTGCAATTCGCGCTTTCATGGCCTTGGCTGCCTGCGTGTATCCGCCGTCTGCGCCGTCGATGAAATGCACATGCAGGGACTGCGCGAGGTCGAACAGCAGACAGGTCATCAGCGCTGCGTTCGAACGCCATGTGCCATAGTTCAACTCACCTGCGCGATAGCCGGCTTCCAGAAATCGCTCGACTTCGTCAGCCTGTTGTTGGGTTACATCAATGACCATCCTCAAGGCGCCGTCAAACTTTCGAAAATCGGTGTTGGCCTGCATTTCCCGGCGATAGTGAGCGGCGTCGTAATCGGCAATCTTGCGATTGTAGCGCTCTGCCACCCGTTGGATGAGAGACGTCAGCAGGGTCCAGGCAAATGCGCCGTAGCGCCCGTACCTGCCGCGAAGTGCTGCACGCTCCAGTGACAGGCCCGGCGAATTCACAGGGGCCAGTTTCAGATTGCTGTCTTGCACCGGGGCAAAGTCGTTGATTGGTCTGCCAAGGATATTTTCCAGTTGCCTGCTGATGTTGCTTGCCGTGACACTGGTTCCGCTCGCCTGCAGGATAATTGTCAGCATGACACCATTTCGAGCCACGAGCGGTTGCCAGCGGCACGACAGACCGCCCAGATCGAGCGATCTGCCGGCGTCATCCGGCCCCAGGTGCCAGGTGTCCTGGGTCTCGTCCTTCAGCCATTTGTCAGCCAGTTCGAGGCCACCGCCAGCGAACATGGCGAGATGATTGTCGCCGGCGAGCCGGAGCTTTCTGACCTGCACATCGACGCCGGCCTTACGCAGTTCGTGAACCGGTATGGCAGCCGCCCGCAAGGTCAGGCCGAACAGGGGCTCGCACTGATCCTGCAAGGCGCCGAGCCTGGTGCGTGCAGCCTTCAATGCGCCGGGCGGGACTGCAACCACGCCACCATCGCCGCCGAACATGAACGGCACATCGACGCCTGCGCAGCCATTGAGCACCGCCACAATCGAGGCGGCTCCCACCATGTTTACGGACTTGTAGTCGCCACGCTCGATGGCACCGGTGGAATCGACAACGTCCGAGATCAGCACTGTCCAGTCATCGGGCAGCGGTGTGAACCCGAGCCCGTCGGACATGGAGTCGAAGTCTTGCGACGCACTCAGATCGCCATAGAATTCATTGGTGTCGGGCACTTGGTGTTCTTTCTTGCGGAACTTCAGGTCATGGCGCGATGCCAGTTTGCACTCTATACAGTACAGGTAACAGGGCTTGCAGAATGAAACGGTAACAACGTGCGAATTGGGTTTTACGCAACCATGAAGTCACCAGATGACCCGGTGCCGTCAGGAGACCGGACGATGGCACGGCAACTGGTTGCAGCACTGCAACTCGCCGGCCACGAGGTTGAGGTGATTTCCCGGCTGAAATGCCGGGTGCGCAGTGCTGACAAGCTGGAGCGCGTGAGGACAGCTGCCAGGCGTGAAGTCGAACAGGTCGCAGCGCGCTGGCAGGCGCAAACCATTCCCGATCTGGTGATGGCGTATCATGT
>CAYRLR010000353.1:2330-3854 GCA_964424975.1 uncultured Anderseniella sp. | reverse complement strand
ATGATGTCCTATGAGTGGGTGAAAGTGGCGCACCTGCTTTCAGTTATTTCGTGGATGGCTGGTCTGCTGTATCTGCCGAGGCTGATGGTGTATCATGCGGGTGCTGTTGAGGGCGGCGAGCTGTCTGAGACCCTGAAGGTGATGGAACGCCGCTTGCTGAAAGCCATCATGACGCCGGCAATGATTGCCAGCTGGGTGTTCGGCATCTGGCTGGGCGCCATCCAGGGGTACTGGAGCGAACTGCCGTTATGGTTCGTGTGCAAGCTACTGCTGGTGCTGGCCATGACTGCAGCACATGTCTGGCTCGGTGTTCAGGTGAAACTGTTTGCAGCGAATGGAAATGCCAAATCCGCAAAATTGTTCCGCGTGGCCAACGAAGTGCCCACGGTGCTGATGATCGGCATTGTGATTCTGGTGATTGTCAAACCGTACCTCTGAGCCAGTGGTTTGAATTTTGCTGTTTTCTAAAGCCGCCGGAGCTGTTATAGGTGTGCCAGCAAGGCTCCTTTTCATGGACAGCCGATGCCTCCCCTTTCTGGTAAGCACTCAACCTGGCACGAGAGCTGATTGCCAATTTTCCTGAACACACACATATGGGTCGATAATTTATGACCAACCTTGACGAACTCGAACAGATCAAACTTTTTGATCTCAAGCAGAAATCCCCCGCTGAACTACTCAGTGCGGCAGAAGAGCTTGAAGTTGAAAATGCCAGTGTGCTGCGCAAGCAGGAACTGATGTTTACAATTCTGAAAAGCCTGGCCGCACGTGATGTCAACATCATTGGTGAAGGCGTGGTGGAAGTGATGCCCGACGGGTTCGGCTTCCTGCGATCGCCAGATGCCAATTATCTGGCCGGGCCTGATGATATTTATGTGAGTCCCAGCCAGATCCGCAAGTTCGCTCTGAAGACCGGCGATACTGTGGAAGGTGATATCCGCAGCCCGAAAGACGGTGAGCGGTATTTTGCACTGCTCAAGGTGAACTCGATCAACTTCCAGGAACCTGAAAAGGTTCGCCACAAAATTCATTTTGACAATCTGACGCCGTTGTATCCCGACGAGCGCCTGTTCATGGAAGTGAATGATCCGACGAAAAAGGACTATTCCAGTCGGGTCATCGACCTTGTTGCACCATTGGGCAAAGGCCAGCGGGCGCTGATCGTGGCGCCACCCAGGACGGGTAAAACGGTGTTGCTGCAGAATATCGCCCAGTCGATAGCAACCAACCACCCGGAATGCTATCTGATCGTGCTGCTGATCGATGAGCGTCCAGAAGAAGTCACCGACATGCGTCGGTCTGTGCGCGGCGAAGTGGTGAGCTCGACTTTTGACGAACCCGCAAGCCGGCATGTTCAGGTTGCCGAGATGGTTATCGAGAAGGCCAAACGGCTGGTTGAGCACGGCCGCGATGTGGTGATCTTGCTGGACTCGATCACCCGTCTTGGACGCGCCTACAATACGGTTGTGCCGTCGTCAGGCAAGGTTCTGACCGGTGGTGTCGACGCCAATGCACTGCAGCGCC
>CAYRLR010000353.1:0-2230 GCA_964424975.1 uncultured Anderseniella sp. | reverse complement strand
CCGTCGTCAGGCAAGGTTCTGACCGGTGGTGTCGACGCCAATGCACTGCAGCGCCCGAAGCGCTTCTTCGGTGCGGCGCGTAATATCGAAGAAGGCGGATCGCTGACCATCATCGCCACGGCGCTGATTGATACCGGCAGCCGCATGGACGAAGTGATCTTCGAAGAGTTCAAGGGAACCGGTAACTCGGAAGTTGTTCTCGATCGCAAGGTGGCTGACAAGCGTGTGTTCCCGGCCATGGATATTCTGCGCTCCGGTACACGTAAGGAAGAGCTTCTGGTTGATCCTGTCAATCTTAAGAAGACATATGTCCTGCGCCGCATTCTGAACCCGATGGGTACCGTTGATGCGGTCGAGTTCCTGCTCGATAAACTGCGCCAGACCAAGTCGAATGACGACTTCTTCGATTCAATGAATGCCTGATTTCAGAAGCTCTTCGGCACTTGCTACGGGAAGTTTGCAGCTCTGATTGCGGCACACGAATACCGCTGCGTGATCAAGGCCGGTCTTGCCCGATGCCGGGTGATCGGCAGACAGTTCAGTGGTCTTGTCGACGTGCATGATCAATCGATTCGGTGCCGAAATTTCAAGACAGGCCAAATGAAGGCTGGCGAAGTTCTCATCGGTAGCGTCACCGACAAGAATCAGCTGGGTCTGTTCCGAGAGTGCTGTGAACGCCAGCCAGGCTGTCGGGCAGGCAAACGGGTTGCTGGTCATATGCGGTTTGAGCCAGGTGAAGACTGCCTCGGCGGTTTCCAGATAGGCCGGCTTGTTGAGGTACGTTGAAAGCTTCCAAAGATTGATAACCATGGTGGCGTTGGCATTGGGTGTCACATCGTCATTGGCATACTTGTCCAGCACGATAAGGTCTGTCGCATCGTTGGGCGCCATGGTGAATGCGTTGTCATCCCGGTCGAGATAATATTCCACCGCTTCGTTCATCAAGGTGTCGGCCTGTGCTACCCAGTTCCAGTCAAGGGTAACCTCATAGGCGGCAAGATTTGCAGAAATCAGCAAGGCGTAATCGTCAGCGGTCGCGTGGCTTCTGACCTGGCCGCTTCTGAAACTGTGATAGAGCCGTCCTTTTGAGCGCAGGTGGCTCTGCAGTTTTTCCAGTGTTGCCAGTGCAACCTGTTCAAGCGTTGTATCGTGTAGTGTGACGGATGCATTGAGCAGGGCGATGACAGTCAAGGCATTCCAGTCAGTCAGAGCCTTGTCATCCCAGCCCGGCGCAATGCGTTGCCGGCGATGGGTCAGCAGGTCGTTCCGCGCCTGGGTGAGCAATGCCTCTTCCCCATCAGATAACCAGTCGGGATGATCGGTTCGGTTGAGGATGTTGGCGTGTTCCCAATTGCCCTGCTCTGACACGTCATAAACCTGGCAAAACCGGTCTCGAATTGATTCGGTTAAGAAATGGTTAATTTCAGATTGGGTCCAGCAATAGAACTTTCCTTCAACGCCTTCGGAATCAGCGTCATAGCTTGATGCAAACAGGCCTTCACCGGTGCGCATGTCCGACAGTAACCAGGTCGCGGTTTGTTCGATTCGCTGGCGGAACAGTTTGTTGGGCGCGGCGTTGTGCATCTTGCAGAGCAGCGACAGGTATTGTGCGTTGTCGTACAGCATCTTTTCGAAATGCGGCACCAGCCATTTTGCATCAACTGCATATCTGGCAATGCCGCCGCCCAGATGATCATAGATACCGCCCTGGGAGATCTTGTTCATGGTAAGCCACACAGGTGCATCATATCCCTTGTCGGGATGTGACTGGTGCACCGACCACAGCAGCTGGAAAAGCGGTCCCTGTGGAAACTTGGGCGCCTGGCCAATGCCGCCATTTTCCGGATCGACTGCGCGTATCACGTGCTGGATGGTTTGCTCGAGAAGATCATGATCAGGATCGGGGTTGTTGCCGGCGGGCACAGGCGCACCGAGACGATCAAGCAAAGCCTGGGTATTGGTCGAAATCTTCTCCGGTTCGGTTTGCCAGATACGGCTGAGCTCGCGCAACACGTGTGAAAATGACGGGCGTCCGTATTTTGAGTCGGGCGGAAAATATGTGCCTCCCCAGAACGGTTTCAGATCCGGCGTCAGGAACATGGTAAGTGGCCAGCCCCCCTGCTCTCCCATCATGTGAAGCGCATCCATATAGATGCGGTCTATGTCCGGACGTTCCTCTCTGTCGACCTTGATATTGACGAAATGGGCGTTCATCAGGTCTGCCACGGCG
>CAYRLR010000352.1:0-3855 GCA_964424975.1 uncultured Anderseniella sp. | reverse complement strand
GTGATTCAGACGGTATCTATGTTCCCGGCGAGGTTATCACCGCAATCAGGACACATCTCCTGCCGCTGGCTGACATCGCCTTGCCGAACCGGTTTGAGCTTGATGTGCTGACCGGCGACAAGTCCAGCGACAACACCTCCCTGGTGCATGCCGCACGCTCTCTGGGGGTCGACACGGTCGTCGTCACCTCCGCCTTCGCGGACACGCTCGGCATCGGCAACCTGCTGGTCGAGGCCGGTTCAGCCATGTTGCACGAAACCCTGACCTTTCCTGATCCGCCGCACGGCACCGGTGATCTGTTCGCCGGCGTATTCGCTGCCCGCATCCTGAAGTCGTCGCCGAAAGATGCGCTGCTGCATGCCGGTAACACGGCTTTCCGCATGGTCGAGGCCACAGGGCTGTCTGCCAGTGACGAGCTTGACCTCGCCACCTGGAATGACCTGATCGATCAGCCGCCACACACCGGCAACATCGTCTCCGTGCGCTCCACCAATGCCTGAAAGCCTGGTCATCGGACTGGACGGGTGCAAGGCAGGCTGGGTCATGGTGTGCTGGCCGCACGACACCGGCAAAGCACCGCGCGCTACCATTATTCCGACCATCCATACCGCGTTGAACGCCGGCGCCAGTTGCATCGGCGTGGACATGCCGATCGGGTTTCCCAGTGACACGGCCCGGTTGTGTGAGACCCTGGCACGCAAATATATCGGTCCGCGCCGGTCGTCGGTTTTCCCGGTCCCGTGCCGCGATGCACTGATGGCTGATGACTATCCCGGCGCGTGCGAAATCAATGCTGGTGTACTCGGCAAAAAGGTTCCGAAGCAGACGTTCATGCTGTTTGCGAAAATGCGCGAAATCGACGCCGCCATCACGCCCGGACTCCAGTCGGTTGTGCATGAAGTCCATCCTGAAGTGTCGTTTTGCACCATGAACAACCAAGTCCCGTTGCGCCACGCCAAGAAAACCACAGAGGGCGCCAGGCTCCGCCGCACGCTCCTGATGGCCAACGGGTTTCCGCTGGACCGGTTGCGCCATCCTCAATGGAAAAAATCACAGGCCGGCGATGATGACATTCTCGATGCCTGTGCGTGTGCCTGGTCGGCCAGGCGTATTGCCGGCGGCACTCACATCAGATTTCCCGCCACACCCCAGTTCGATGCCCGCGGCCTTCGCATGCAGATCAATGCATGACGCTCATGATCAAGACCCCTGCAATCCGGGCCACCGGTACGCGCCGCCCGCGTACTGTGTGGTTATGTGCAATGCGCCGGTTGCCGCGCGCGCGCAAAACAGCCACTATGGCACCGGTTCCTCCACTTTGACCCCCTCGTGAAAATGATCAGCCAGCAAGACATCAAATCAGCGCACGCGCGCATAGCCTCGCGCATCTGCCGAACGCCCGTTATGCAGGTTTCAGTGCCGGGCATCACACAACCCGTCACGTTGAAACTCGAGTGCTTTCAGTATTCCGGGTCGTTCAAGGCACGCGGCGCGTTCAATTCACTGATTGGCAATGAGGCTGCGGCAGCGGCAGGCGTCGCTGCAGCCTCCGGCGGCAATCACGGTGCTGCGGTCGCCTATGCCGCCCAGGCCCTGGGCCTGAAAGCACACATCTTCGTGCCATCCATATCGTCGCCCGCCAAGGTTGCCCGCATCAAATCATATGGTGCCGAAGTCATACAGGACGGCGCAAACTACTCGGAAGCGCTTGCCCTGTGCGATGCACATATTGCAGAAACCGGCGCGGTATCGGTGCATGCGTACAACGCACAGCCGACCCTTGCCGGTCAGGGCACACTCGGCCTGGAACTGGAGGATCAGTGCCCCGACCTCGACACGGTGTTGATCGCAGTAGGCGGTGGCGGACTGATCGGCGGCGTTGCTGCCTGGTATGGTGATCGGGCGAAAATCGTGTCCATTGAACCGCAAACCTGCCCAGCCCTGCACGCCGCGCGCGCAGCAGGTCGCCCGATCAGGGTTGATGTGTCCGGCGTTGCCGCTGACTCGCTTGGTGCCTCGGAAATCGGAAGCATGGCCTTTGACATCGCCCAGGCCCATGTTGACGATTGCCTGCTGGTGCCCGATGAGGCCATTGAAGCTGCCCAGATGTGGCTGTGGCACACGCACCGCATCATGACCGAACCCGGCGGCGCCACGGTGCTGGCAGCGTTGCTGGGTGGAATTTACAGACCGAAAGACACTGAGAAAATCTGTGCCGTGATATGCGGTGCAAATGTTGATCCGGCGAAGTTTGCTGTTTGACAACACTGAGCCTGGGAACAATCTGTTCCACCGAAGAAGGAGACGCCCATATGGCTGCCTATATTATCGCGCGCATTGATGTAACCGATGCGGACCAGTACGAGCACTACAAGGCGGCAGCACCGGCCGCGATTGCCAAGTACGGCGGCACCTACCTTGCCCGCGGTGGCGCGGTCGAGACCGTCGAGGGTGATCAGGAAAGCCGCCGGGTCGTCATCCTGCAGTTTCCCGACATGGACGCCGCGCGTGCCTTCTACAATTCCCCGGAATACACCGCCGCACGCGAAAAACGCGCCGGTGCCGCCAACGGCCAGTTCCTGATCGTCGAAGGACTATAAAATTACCCGGCCAGAAGATTTTTCTGGCCGGACAAATACGTTCATTTACAAGATTTTCGGAACCCGGGTGCCAGGTTCTGAGGCAATCATGACGCGCGTCAGACAGACGCTTCCATCTTGGCACAGCCCAGGATCGGGCCGCCGCCGTCAACCTGCAAGGCAACCACACACACAGAGGTCTGCTTGTTGACAATCTGCGCCTTGGGCAGGTTGAACGAGGCAGCTTCGCCCTTCCACATGCCAATCGGCGTCATCTGGCGAACCACGTTGTAGTAATCGATATTACGACCGGTGTTTTCGCCACGCTTGATTGTCACTGACACTTTCGGTTCAACCGACATCACCCACACGGTTGATGACTGGATGATGCGGTCCGTCGGGCCGCCAGCAACATCGACATGCAGTTCCCCGCCCCTGGAAGAAACCTGGATCGGCACGAAATAGCTGTCGGGAATGGCGATTTGCTGCTCCACTTCGCGCATCACGTCCTGCTTGTGGGAGCCGACCGCATGAGCCCGGCCATTGATCACCATTTGCGGCGTGTAGACCCGCCCGTCCCCACGCCGGCTGGCATACTCTCTCTGGCGCCGGGTAAATGCCGCCGATGCCAGTGTGTCGGTCCACCCCAGATAGTCCCAGTAGTCGACATTCATCGACACGGCGATGATGCCCGGACGCCGTATCAGTTCTGCCATGAACGCATCGGCCGGCGGGCACGAAGAACATCCTTGTGATGTGAATAATTCCACGAAAACCGGGGTCTCGCGCGATGCCAGCACCGGCGTGGATGCTCCTGTCGCCGCGGCGGCTGTGATGGCTGCACCACCGGCAAGCAGCCCGCGGCGCGAGATATGTGTCAATCTGTCCATGCGGTGACTTATGACCCAACTACCATTCAACTGCTACTCACGAGTGAGTGAGTGAGTTGTTGTTCAACTTCTCAAACCGACCCTGCAGCGCGGCACCATGCTTGAAAACATGATACCGCCTGCCGGTCAGGCCGCCAACTGGCGCAGCACGTAAGGCAGAATGCCTCCATTGGTGAAATAGTCCAGCTCATCTGCCGTATCGATGCGACTTTTGACTGTCACTGTTCTGGTCTTGCCGCCAGAAGTGATCTCTATTTCATAAGTCTGCTGCGGCTTCATTTTGCCATCAAGGCCGTTGATGGTAACGGTCTCGTCGCCCTTCAGGCCCAGCGCTTCCCAGCTGTCGTCACCCTGGAACTGCAGAGGCAGCACACCCATGCCGATCA
>CAYRLR010000351.1:0-3857 GCA_964424975.1 uncultured Anderseniella sp. | reverse complement strand
GGTTCAATTGAACCCATAAAGTTGCTCTAACACTTTGGAAGCGATCAGGTTTATGTTTTTGGTTGATTCAACCAAAAATCATCCTGATCTAATGTGCAATAGCGACATCAACGTTTCATTAGGCAAACCCCGATAGTCTGTACATTGAGACCCTGATTCGGGATCGACAAGACATGAGGGCATGGCATGGGTGAAAGTCTGTTTGGCAAGTTGCGCGACCTGTTGTCACGCGAGACGAAATCTGGCATCGGCGGCCACAAAACTGCGACGCCGTCTTCGTCCAATCTCGCGCGTATCGGCCTTGCGGCGGCGAGCACTGAAGAATCGGCGATAGAGAATGAAAGCGCGTCTGTTGAACAAACAGTCGCTGCTGCTGATCAAGCCGATCCGCCTTCAACCGAAGTAGCACCGGTTGGCATAGAATTCTTTGCCGAGGTTCCATCACAAGAGTGTGCATACGAGATGGTTACAGTTTCACGCGATGCGGATAACTGTCTGTCAGCAGACGCCCAACCGGTGGCCAATATCGCCTGGAACGTGTCCGTCACCTTGTCCATGGAACCGGTTCCGCAGCAGATCCATGCCGTTGAAGACCTGCTTCAGACATGGGCGGAACAGCTTGGCGGCAGCGCAAAAGGTTGGGGACTCAGCCAGGGCCAGGCTGCCTGAACGATCTACACCGGATCCCAGTCGGGCCGGATACTGTCCATGTCCACAAGTCGCATATGGCGGGATTTCAGCGCACTGATCTCGGCCACCTCATCCTCAGTCAGTGATAGGTCCAGAGCCTTCAGGTTGTCCACGAGCCGTTCCGGTCTGGACGAGCGCGGGATGGATATGACATCGCCAAGTCCGGCAAGCCAGGCAAGTGCGATCTGTGCAGGGCTTGCATTGTGGCGCTCGGCAATGGCACAGATCACCGGTTCATCGGCCACCTTGTTACGGGCAATGGGGCAATAGGCAGTGACGGCCAGTCCATGTCGTGCGCAAGCTGCGCGAACCTTGTCCTGGTTTATCAACGGATGAAACTCGATTTGATTGCACACCAAAGGTGCCTCTGACAGTGCCACCGCTTCGTCGATCTGCTTCACCGTAAAATTTGATATGCCGATGTGGCGGACAAGTCCTGCCCGCCTCGCCTTGTTCAGAGCCTTGATGGTTTCAGCCATCGGCACGGTTCGCGACGGCCAATGCAGCAACAACAGATCCGGTACCCCGCAGTTCAACAACTCGAGGCTTTCGTCGACCGCCCGGGCAAAATCATCACTGGCAAAATGGTCCGGCCAGATCTTGGTGGTCACGAACACTTTGTCACGATCAATCCCGGACGCCCTGATACCCTCGCCGACTTCGCGCTCGTTCTTGTACATCTGGGCAGTGTCTATATGGCTGTATCCGCCCTGCAGCGCGCTTGACACCAGTTGCGCGCACTGTTCGCCACGCAACTCCCACGTGCCGAGACCGATTACGGGAATCTCTGCTCCATTTGCCGATACGGTTTTCATGCGCCTTAATGCCTCTTTGCAATTTGCCTGTCCAGGAGCGCATCCTGCCTGCGAACCGCAACAGGACGCAACCCGAATGGCGAAACAGACCCCAAACACCCTGCCCTGGCCACCGTTGATCTTCGGCGGGCTGGTCCTGGCCGGGCTGCTGTTGCAAACCACATCGCCTCTTGAGCTTGCGCAGACATTTATCTGGCCGGGATACCTTGTGCTGGCGGCGGGTATCATGCTCGACGTCTGGGCAATGACAACCATGACGAAGGCCCGGACCAACATCCTGCCGCATCGCGGCGCCGACAATCTCGTTACCTCGGGTCCTTTTGCGCTCATGCGCAACCCGATTTATGTCGGCAATACCATTGCGACGCTCGGTCTGGGGCTGGCCATGCAAAATGGCTGGCTGCTCATCGCCACGCCGCTTGCCGTGATCGCTGTTCATCATCTGGCAGTAGCGCGCGAACAGGTCCATCTCGAAGAAAAATTCGGCAAGGCGTGGTCTGATTATGCCAACCAGGTGAAAGCCTGGTGGATCATTTAGACTTCGCTCGCTACAGCAACCACCACGCCGCAAGTCCCAGAAACGCAAAGAACCCGACAACGTCGGTCACCGTGGTTACAAACACGCCGGATGAAATGGCCGGATCAATCTCAAAATGATCCAGCGCCAGCGGGATGAGTATGCCGGCCAGTGCGGCTGCGCACATGTTGATGATCATCGCCGCCCCGATCACCAGTCCCAGTTGATCGGAACCGAACCACCACCAGGCAAACAATCCCATGATGATGGCGAAGGCCACGCCGTTGAGCATGCCCACGGTACTTTCACGCACCACAACGCGAACAGCGTTGACCGGACCGAGATTCCTTTGTGCGATGGCGCGAACCGCAACCGTCATGGTCTGGGTGCCCGCATTACCGCCCATGGACGCCACGATCGGCATCAGGATGGCCAACGCCACCATCTGCTCGATGGAGGCGTCGAACAGGGAAATCACCCATGACGCCAGTACCGCCGTGGCCAGGTTGAGCGCCAGCCAGCCAAACCGGGACTGGGTTGTCGACCAGATGGTATCGGTGATTTCCTCGTCACCCACACCGCCCAGACGCAGCATGTCCTCACTGGCCTCTTCCTGGATGACATCCACGATGTCGTCGATGGTGATGGAACCGACAAGACGCTGGTTCTCATCCACCACGGCGGCCGAGCCAAGATGGTATTGCTCAAACTTGTAGGCCACATCGTCCTGCTCGTCGGTGACGGTGAACACCACTTCGTGTTCCCGCATGATCTCCGAAATCTGCTGTGACCTGGGATGGCGCAAAACCAGGCTGACCGGAACGAAACCGACCGTGTGAAATGCCGGGTCGACGATATATATCTCGATGAAATCTTCCGGCAGATCTTCTTCGTTGCGCATGTAGTCGATGGTTTGTCCGACCGACCAGAATGACGGTACCGCCACGAAAGTGGTCTGCATCAGACGCCCGGCCGAGTATTCCGGATACTCAAGGCCACGGGTCAGGGCCGTGCGGTCCTCCAAGGAAACCTTTGACAGGATTTCCTGCTGGTCTTCCTCATCCATGTCCTCGATGAGGTAGAGCGCATCATCGGTGTCCAGCTTGCGAACAGCCGATGAAATAAACTGGTTGGGCAGCGCCTCCATGAGCGAGTCACGCACGGACTCGTCGAGCTCCGGCAACGCCTCGAAGTCGAATGTCCTGCCCTGCAATTCGATAAACCGGACGCGGTCATCGGACGGCAAAAACTCGATCAGGTCGGCGATGTCAGCGACATGGAGTTCCTTGACCAGCTTGCGAAGCTGGCGGGCGTCGCCTGCCTGGAGGGTATCGGCGACACTGCGCACGAAGTCGGCGCGCAAGGCCCCGTCCTCGTCGTGTATACCCAACTCCTCCACCAGGTCTGCCATGTCAATTCCCCGTCCCGATCAACTGCATTGCGATGATACATACCACGCAAAGCATACCGGACAATCGTTGAATTTGGTATGACGCCTCACTGGCGCATGGGTCTAAAGGACCACTGCCGGCGCGTAGCGGGTGCATAAGCCCCGGGCATCTATCGTGAAAGAGGACGATCGCCCCACAAGGGCGACATGGGTTCAATTCAACCCATAAAGTTGCTGTTTCACCCTAGAAACAGTCGGATTCATGATTTTTGATGAACCCGATCATGAACCATACTGATTTACACAGTTGCAGCCAGCAATTCCCGAATGAAACCCAACTGCAACAGCACAACGATGGTAGCCGTCACGCCAATTGCCCAAACAGGCCTGTGTGTCAACGCCGGAGTAAAACTGCACCATGCGCCGGAGCAAGAGTGCACCACGT
>CAYRLR010000350.1:0-3885 GCA_964424975.1 uncultured Anderseniella sp. | reverse complement strand
TTGCCGAAAAGCTGAACCGAAAACTGGCGGGGGACGCAGACTTCGCAGCCCACACCGCGGATATGTATGAGCTCGACTATACCGGTCCAAATGCACCTGATCTGGTGATCAACACCAGTTGCGAGCATATAGAGGATCTGCCGAAATGGCTGTCTCTACTGCCGACGGGCTGCCGGGTCATGCTGCAGTCGAACAATTACACGTCTGAACCCACCCACGTAAACTGCGTGGAAAGCGTCGACGAACTGACGCAACAGGCAAACCTGAGCGATCTGAGTTACGCCGGTGCGCTGGAGTTGCCCAAGTACACACGCTTCATGTTGATCGGATGCGTTTGAACACCGCATGGTGTTCGCGCAAAATGTCAGCAGACGCTGTAGCCCCATCAAGCAGCATGCCTGCAGCGTAGTCACGGTCCTGCTTGCAGGCGGTTTCGATTGCACGCGAGAGAGTTGACGGTGACAAGTCATCTTGTTGAATGCAGACCGCCAGGCCGGCGGCTTCCAGGCGGGTTGCCCGGATGGTTTGTTCACGCTCGCCATGGGCAGCAAACGGCACCAGCACACTTGCACATTCTGCCCGCAACACATCTGCCACGGTATTGTAGCCTGCCTGCGACACCGAAACCCTGGCCCGCCCCAGCAGGACGGCAAGATCAGGCCTGAAGCGAACAATCTCGACATTGTCCACAACACCTGCCTGCAGACTCGAAAACGCTTCATCAGGCAGGTTGGGCCCGGCAACAATCAACCAGCGTGCCTTGCGCAGGCTCGTCAGTTCACGTGCCGCAACACTGGCACGCAGCAGGTCTTCGCCCACTGCCCCGCCGCCTGCGGAGACAATCACATCATAGCTGTCGACGGCGCGCGGTTGCGCTTTTGCAGGCGCGATCATGCCGGTATAGGCAATCTTGTCAGCAATCGCCTGCGTGGCGGAAAACGTTTCATCAAGCGTTGCGAAACGCTTGTCGCCATGAACAAGCACAAGGTCAAAATGGCCGCGCACCAGGTCCGCCGTAGCAGTGTCGCGCTGTGCCGACTTGGGTTGCAGAATATCGCGAATGGAACTCACCACCATCGGACGACGGCCCGGGGGCAGCCTCACTACATGATCCAGCAAGGGCAACAGCTCAAACCGCATCTGCCGGCGGGCAAACGGAAACGCCTCGATAATCAGGCAGTCGGGTTCAAGCTCATCAAACGCCTTGATCAGTGCGTCTTTCCTGCGGGCCAGATAAAGCTCATCAGCTTCGTGGCCGTGCGCGTCGGCAAGACCGGAAAAACTGTCATCGGCACTGCGTAGCGGCGGCAGTTCGATATTGGCAATTTGCGGGTCAGGAAAGCCTTCAACCGCCATGCCGCCTGTCACCATGGTCACCTCCTGCCCATCGGCTGCCAGCGCACAGGCAATGCGGCTGGCGCGCACCAGGTGGCCGATGCCGAGCAGGTGCTGCACATAGAACATCACTTTCATCGGCATGATCCTGCACCGGGTCCCGCAAACAAATTCATCAATTGCCGTACGGATGCCTGGTGATCGAAATGTTCGCGCACCTTGCTTTCCGCCGCGGCTCCCAACCGGGCGCGCAGGGCGGGGTCGCGAGCAGTCCTTGCCAATGCATCGGCAAGCGACTTCGGATCATCAGCATCAACCAGCAATCCGTGCGTCCCGTCGTCTATCAACTCCGGCACACCGGATATGTTTGTCGATACACATGCAAGCGCCTGCGACGCCGCCTCGACCAGAACGTTGGGCAGTCCGTCGCGATCTCCATCCGGTGCAATCCGGCACGGCAAAACAAACACATCGCTCTCGCGATACAGCTTCAGGACCTCTTCCTGGGCCATGGCACCGTGCCAGGTGATACGATCTGCAATCCCCAGTCTGTCTGCCTGTTGCATGAGGTCTTCCAGTAACGTGCCGCCGCCGGCATGCGCAAACGTCCAGTGAACATCCCGCGGCAGCAGGGCCAGTCCATCCAGCAAGGTGTCGTAGCCCTTTTTGGTCACGGCACGCCCCACGCTGACAATCCGGACTGCTTCGGCTGTGCTGCTGGCGTCCCGGGTGTGGAGACGATTGCCGAAGTGTGAAAACCGCGACAGGTCGAGTCCGTGATATGACAGGTGCACGCGCGCAGGATCATTGGCCAGTGACGTCAGTGTAGCCCATCCGTTGCGGGTACACGTGACCACCCAGTCTGCTTCGGCAAGCTTGTCGGCAAGGTCCCAGTTCTCACTCGTCCAGATGTCTTTTGCGTGTGCAGAACACGACCAGCCAAGCTGCAGCATGGTGGCTGCGTAGCGCACCACCGATGCCGGCGTATGAATGAAATGCGCATGCAGTGCTGAAACCGCACCCTGCCGTTCAGCGGCCAGTACCATTGCCTGCACAAACCGCCGCGCCCGGTTGGACGTTCTGTCCTGCGCCCAGTCACGTCGAAAAGCTGTTAGTGCAGCTGGATATCCAGCCAGCTTGCGCACCTTCAGCCAGGCCCTGAAACAGCGTAGCGGTTCGTCCTTCACGTATTCCGGCAGATACATGACATTGGCCTTTATTTCGTCATGTACCGGATGGTGTTTGGTGTCGGTCGGCCTGCGCAATGAAATGATCTCAAGCGGTAAGCCAGCACGCTCCAGCCCAAGAATTTCCTGGGCAATGAAGGTTTCCGACAGGCGTGGATAGCCTTTCAGAACGAATGCAACTGGCTTGGTCATGGTGCTTTCCGGCAGCAGTCAGCTGGCGCCCGCAATCGCAAAGAGATCAGCAGCCGGTCTGCTTGCAGCCCATTTGCTGACGAAAGCATTTATTGTTTCGAGACCGTTCAACATGTCCGCACCGCCGGCACTGTCAGGCCGCGCGCGGTCCGGCAGCCTGGCCAGCGCGGCTGAAAGTGCAACGGCATCATCGGCGTCATTCGGCAGCATCATGTCCACAAGGTTCAGTTGCTGGGCCCGGTGAGCGCGAATGAACTGTTCTTCGCGCGGATTGGTGCGAGGCACGATCAGGGCCGGCTTGTTGAACGACAATACTTCACAAAATGTATTGTACCCGCACATACCGACAATTGCAGAAGCCCCTTCAACGAGACCTTCCATGTTGTTGTCAAACTCTATGACATCAACATTGTCCATCAACTCACACTGGTGGAATATTTCAGTGCGCTTGTCGGTGGGCATCAACGGCCCCAGCACCAGCAGCGCATGCGGCAAATCGTGCGCCTTGGCCGTGTAGGCAGCAAGCACTTGCGTCATCAGTCGCGCCCCATCTCCGCCGCCGCCGCCGGTGACCAGCAAATAGGGCTGGTTGGGCCGGTTCATTGTGGTCGCAGAGGATGATCGCGAGCGACGCAGGAACCCGAGATACAGGATTTTCTCACGCACCTGATCTGTTACATCGAGGCCGGTCAATGGATTCCAGAAATCCTCCGGCCCGTAAACCCAGATATCATCGTAAAGTTTTTCAACGTGACGAAGGGCGTCGGTTTTTTCCCACTCCCGTTTGAGCTTGTCAGCTGAATCCATCACATCACGCAGCCCCAGGATCAACCGGCACCCCTGCTTGTGCAGGTAGTTCAGCGTGGGCAGCATTTCACCGCGCAGGCCCAGAGGTTCCTTGTCCACGATCAGAATATCAGGTTGAAACGATTCAGCCGTGTGCTGGATGATCGACTGGCGCATCTGCAGCGTGTCAGTCAGATCGATATGCTTGTCAATCGACGTGTACTCGCCATTGTACAACTTGATGACCGAGGGAATTTTCACAAAGTCCACGCGCGCAGAAAAGTTGAAGGCGCCCGCGATCTGCGATCCCGTGATGATCAAAATACTGACACCCTTGAAGTTTTCCACCAGGGAATGGGCTATCGCTCGACAGCGGCGAAGATGA
>CAYRLR010000349.1:0-3892 GCA_964424975.1 uncultured Anderseniella sp. | reverse complement strand
ATGGACAACCCGGATCCGGCTTTGCTTTCAGGAAAAATCGCTGCGGCAAGTGTTGCCTTGATCTGTATCACTGCCTGGTCCATGGCCCTCAAGAAACCTGACCAGTTCAGGCAGTATCTCGGACCGCCACTTGTTACCATGAAACAACGAAAAGTGTCCGCACTTTGCCACAAGCAACCGGCGTCTGGCACTCTCCGGGATCAGCGGGCACAATCCATGAGCTGCAGACGTTTGACCAGGCGCGGCGATGTCATCATCCTCTCCCTCGATTGTCATCAGGGGAATGGTCGTGATGCGGCCGGGGTCAACAGTCTCGCCATGCCAGGACAGTGAGCGGCAACAAATATCGCGGCGGTGAAACACTGCGGAGATATTGTCGAGGAAGAACTCACCTGGCAGGTCCATGACAGATGTAAACAACGTGAAGAAGGAATGGCCAACAGGGTTCAGACCATCGTCATTGTATATTTTGTAAAATAGTTCGCCTTGCTGCATCAGATGCCTGTTGAGATATGCCATCAGCGATGCAAGTTGCAGGTAACCCGGATAGACGGATCGCCCGTACCCCGGTTGGGACGATGATACGCAACGCAGCACATTGTCTTCAAACCAGGGAATGTCCCGCTCGCGCAGCAGGTTGACCACCCGGGTTGGATTGGCCATGGGATCAATGGGCCCGCCGATCAGGGTCAGCGATCCGATGTCGCTCTCGCGCTGTTGGGCTGCGAGTATGGCGGCGGTTGCCAGGGCAGGAACACCACCTTGACACAGCGCCACCACGTGAGTGCCCTCACCGGCAACGCCGATAAAGTCGAGCACATAATCGATGTTCTGTTCCAGACCAAAGGAACCCGCACTCACCGGCACCTCACTGGCATTTGTCCAGTCGGTCACGTACACGCGAAACCGGGGCAGAAGCCCGATGATCATGTCTGTGAGCAATACCGCGTAATGCCCTGAAAGCGGCGCGACCAGAAGAAGTGCGGGAAACCTTGTCGATTGAGCAGTCGAGAACTCGACAAGTGAGCAAAACGGTTTATCCGAGACAACGCGTTCACGCACGGTTGAGACCACCCCCTCAATGACGACCAGATCAATGTCAAAGTTGGGTTTCATGGGCGCTTTTTGCTGTGACTGAAGATGACTGGTGAGCGGAATGCCGATAGCGCATTTTACTGTATCAGGACGAGACTGACCTTGATCGCAATCAACTCACCAAAATGACCTCATTGTCGCTGCCCTGTCCGGGTTCGAGGGTCATTTAGCTGCAGGGCATTCCATGTACAACAGACCGGCAGCAGGCCAGGCCAAGCCCTTGCGCAGTCAACCCGGACCATACGGAAAATACTTCCGATCAGGAAGTTATCATAGTAATTTACCTTTACGTAAAGATCATAAAATTGTGTCACTACACACACCCGCGCCACAATTCGGGACTATCGCCAGCGCCAACAAATCCGTAAAGTGTGCTGCATTGCAACATTTTTAGTACCGAGCACCCCCATGAAACGCCGAGTTATCGCCAGCCTGTTTGTTTTGCTGATCCTCCTGCTATGCGGTGGATTGATCTGGTTCAACTTCTTCAAGGCCCAGAAAATCAACGAGTTTTTCGCAGGCATCAAGCCGCCGGTGCAGGTCGTATCGACAGTTGAAGTCAAAGCTCAGACCTGGCAACCCGGCATTACCGCCATCGGAACGGCACGCGCTGCGCAAGGAGTGCAACTTGCAGTGCAGGCAAGCGGTCTGGTCAAGGAAATCCGTTTCAAGGCCAATGAAAAGGTCAAGGCAGGCGAGGTGCTGGTGCAGCTTGATGATGCGGTGGAGCGCGCTGAACTCAACAATGCACGCACCGCAGTCAACATCAGTGAAACCGCGCTGGGCCGCAGCCAGACCTTGAAGCGCAAGGGCTTTGACTCGCAAGCAGCCCTTGATACCGCCCAGGGTGCGCTGGAAGCAGCGCGCGGCAAACTTGCCAGTACGCAAGCCGTTATAGACACCAAAGCCCTCAAGGCCCCGTTCAACGGCACAATCGGCATCCCGGCCATTGATCTCGGGCAGTACGTTTCTGCCGGTACGGTTGTGGCCACACTGCAGGATCTCGACAACATGGTGGTGGATTTCACCGTGCCGGAGCAAACCGTGCAGCACATATCTCTCGGCCAGAAGGTCTTGTTCGGCCTGACCGAAAACCAGCTCAACCTGACCGGCGAGATAACCGGCATCGATCCTCGCGGCGACCCGCAGACACGGCTCGTCAATGTGCGCGCCAGAATTGCCGCTTCCGCCGACCAGGGTATCATCCCGGGGCGTTTCGTGCAGGTGCGCGTGCAGTTACCGGAAGAACAAGGCGTGGTCGCGGTGCCGCAGACAGCGATGGTAACATCGCTTTACGGCAACTATGCCTACAAGGTCGTGCCGGACACCAGGGAAGGTGCAGCCGGCGATGCCATGATTATCCAGCAGGTGTTTGTGAAATCAGGCAGGCTTGATGGCGGCAATATCGAAGTGAGTGATGGTCTTGCGCCTGGCGATGTGATCGTCAGCGCCGGGCAAAACAAGCTGCAACCGGGCGCTAGCGTGAAGGTCGACAACTCCGTCGATATCACCAGGCCCGCAGCGCCTGCGCAGTAAGGCCAGACAGATGAGCTTCACCGAAACATTCATCCGCCGTCCGGTTCTGGCCACCGTAGTGTCCCTGCTCATTCTGCTGCTGGGTTTTCAGGGCCTGTTCAGCTTGAAGCTGCGCGAATACCCGGAAGTCAAGGAAACCACCATAACCATTACCACGGTGTATGTGGGGGCCTCTGCCGACCTGATCCAGGGTTTCGTGACAACGCCGATTGCCAAGGCGGTCGTCAGCGCCGAAGGCGTCGATTATGTCACCTCGTCGAGCCGGCTTGGCCTCAGCACGGTGCAGGTGCAGATGAAGCTCAACACCGACCCGAACGCGGCGCTGACCGAGGTCAACGCCAAGGTGCAGGCGGTGCGCGCGCAGTTACCGACCGATGTGGAAGACCCTGTGGTCGCCAAGGGCACCGGCCAGTCATTTGCGCTGATGTACCTGACTTTCGCCAGCCCGAAGATGACACCGGAACAGGTCACCGAGTACCTGATCCGGGTGGTCCAGCCGCGACTGTCAACGCTGGAAGGCGTGGCAGATGCGCAGATACTTGGCGGTCAGAACTTCGCAATGCGCGTCTGGGTGGACCCGTTGAAACTGTCGGCGCGCAATGTCAGTGCAGGAGATGTGGTGCAGGCAATACGGGCAGCAAACTTCCTGTCCGCGCCGGGCAGCACAAGAAATGAATACGTTGCCTATTCGCTTGAATCCAAGACCACGCTGCAAACTGCGGAAAGCTTTGCCGCGCTGCCGCTGAAGTCACAGGGTGACCAGATCGTGCGGCTGCGCGATGTGGCCAGGGTCGAGCTCGGCCCGGAGTCCACCGATGTGAAGGTGACATTCTCCGGCCGTCAGGGCACCTTCATCGGCGTGACGACCACGCCATCCGCCAACCCGCTCGATGTCGCCAATCTGGTTCATGCTGAAGTTGACAAGATGCAGCCCACCCTGCCCGCCGACATGACGGCGGAGGTGGTCTATGATGCATCGAGTTTCATTCAGGCGTCCATTGACGAGGTGTTCGCGACCATCGGTGAGGCGGTGATAATCGTCATTCTGGTGATCCTTCTGTTCCTCGGCTCATTCCGCTCGGTGATCATTCCGGTCGTCACCATCCCGCTGTCGCTGATCGGTGTGTGCCTGTTTCTGTATGCCTTCGGGTTTTCGATCAACCTGCTGACCCTGCTGGCGCTGGTGCTGGCCATCGGGCTGGTGGTGGACGATGCCATTGTGGTGGTGGAAAACATTCACCGCCACATTGAAGAGGGCAAG
>CAYRLR010000348.1:0-3893 GCA_964424975.1 uncultured Anderseniella sp. | reverse complement strand
GCATCGGCGAACCTGGCCACGCCGGCGTCTTCCACCCGGACGGACAGCGCGCCGGCTGCCGCTTCAGTATTCACGAGAAATCGGGATGCGTCAGGCACAGGACAGCATTCAGGCCGCCGAAGGCAAACGAGTTCGACAAGGCCACACCAGTTTGCGCCTTGCGCGATTGGTTGGGTACGCAATCAATGTCGCACTTCGGATCTGAACCCTTCCAGTTGATGGTAGGTGGCAGGAACCCATGGCGCATTGCAAGGATGGTGGCGACCAGTTCGAGTGCAGCGCCACCACCGAGTGCATGGCCATGCATCGACTTGGTGGAGGACATGGTGATCCGGTCAGCATGGGAGCCGAATTCAGCACGAACAGCTGCGGTTTCCACAATGTCATTGGTTACGGTACCAGTTCCATGCGCATTGATATAATCCACGGCTTCGGCAGGAAGACCGGCGTCTTCGAGGGCCGCTCGGATCGCTGCACCCGCGCCGGCCGGGTCGGGACGCAACAGGTCGCCGGCATCTGAAGACATGCCGACGCCGGCAAGCCTGGCATAGACTGTAGCACCGCGGGCAGAGGCAAGGTCGGCGCGCTCCAGAACCACGATGCCGGCGCCTTCGCCCAGTACCATGCCGGTCCGGCCCTTGGAAAACGGCGAGCAGGGAATGGGTGAGAGGACCCGGAGAATTTCCCACGAGCGTAAGCTGGCCGGGGTGATGCAAGCCTCGCTGCCGCCTGTTATCACGCGGTCGGCCAGACCTGCACGAATGAGGCCGAGACCTGTTGCAACGGCATGATTTGACGACGCGCACGCGCTGGACACGGTAAATGACGGTCCTGTTGCACCGATCTCCATGCTGATCTGGCTGGCCGCTGCATTGGGCATCGCCCTCGGGATGGTCATCGGGTCAAGCCGTTTTTTCTGCTCGCCATAAAAGGTATGATAGGCATTGTCCTGCGTGCTGACGCCGCCAATCCCGGTACCAAGAATGACGGACGTACGGTGTGAACGCAGATCGGTCTCCTCGAGACCTGATTGTTCGACAGCTTCAAGACAGGCTGCAAGAGCAAATTGAGCAAAAGGATCCAGAAACGGTAGGCGCGCCTTTGGCAGTCGCTCCGCGGGATCGAAGCCACGCACCTGGGCCGCGATTTTAACCTGCAACCTTTCGCTGTCGCGGTCCAACGTCAAGGGTGATATACCGCTGCGCCCCGCAACTAACGCGTCGCGCATGTCCCCAGCATTGTTGCCGAGGGCAGAGACACTTCCATACCCGGTAATAACGACGTCTGGTCCACTCATGCAGAGCCCTGCGCTTTGGCTTCGACAAGGCGAGTTACCGTGTCGATCACGTCACCAACATTTTTCAATCCCATGATCTCCTCATCCATAGTCACATAGATGCCGAATTCCTCTTCAAGCCCCTGAAGAATCATCACCATGTCGATGGATTCTATCTCCAGGTCCTCCAGAGAGGCCTCCCGGACCAGTTTGGCCTCGTCCACCATACCCTCGCGAGCGATGACCTCTACGATCTTGCCCGCAATCGCACTCTTGTCGTTTTCTTTTGTTGTCATTTTCCCTTTGCCCCACACGGTTATGATGAGACTTTACATCCACTTGCCGGTGTCTCAACGAGTGACTTCTGGTAAACCCTGTGCGTTTTGTAGCGCCTAACGTTCAGCAGGTCCAGCATGCGTAACAAAGGTCTGTTGTCTTCCAGTACCCAACCCAGCTCAGCAGTCCGGATTCCCAACCTTATAACCCCTTCGCGCATCTTCTCAATTGCCAATAGTGCAAGTCCGGCGCCCAGCCCGGTTTCACGGTACTGACGACTGACGCCCATCAGCAGCAGGCGTCCGGACGTATATGCACGCCGCTTGACCCTCCAGCCGAGCCTCGCCCAGCCGAGGGGCAGCAATTGTCCATCCAGATCAGCAGACACTTCAGTCAAGTTCGGCAAGGCAAGCGCGAAGGCAGCCGGCACACCATCAACCTCCACGATGCTGAGGCACTCGTCGGTGAGCAGGGGTTTCAGGTCCTTGGCCATGTGTGCCAGTTCCTCGCGTGTCATGGGTACGAAACCCCAGTTGTTCTCCCACGCATCGTTGAACAGCTTGAGCACCATATCGAGCTTGCTGTTGATCGTGCTGACCGGTGCAAGATAGGTGCGAATCTTCATTTTTGCCGACATGACGGCGAACCTGTTCGCCATCTCTATAGGCTTGTCCATATCTGTAAATTCGAAGGAATGCAGATCGCGGACCTTGGTATAGCCCGCTGCCTTGACCCGCGCATCCAGATAGGGCGGGTCCCAGGGCGTCAGGAACATGTGCCTTTCCTTATGACCGGACACCATCAATCCACTCTCGCCGTTGATAGACAGGTTAAAGGGCCCCGTGACGGTCGTCATACGCCGCTCGGCCAGCCATTGCTCCACTGCATCAAACAGCGCCGCCACTGTCTCCGCGTCGTCGATAGCGGCGAGATTACCGAAATGGCCCAGGTTCGGTCTGTCTCTTGTGGCATCAAGCTTGTCAATCTGGGCAGATATCCGTCCGACCTTGCGATCATTTTTTTCGGCAATCCAGTATGCCGCCTCGGCATGCTGGAAAAATGGATTCTTGGATGCGTTCATCATGTCGCACTGGATAATGTCCAAAGGTGCAACGTAATCGGTAAAGCTCCCGTAGAGTCTGCGAGGCAGGGCCGCAAAAGAACGGATTTCGGCTTTACTTTTCACCCGCTGGAGGCGCACAGAACACATCTTTTACTCCGTCTTGAATCCATTGCTCGGTTTTACCGACGCGGCCAAATCAATCTAGTTGCTCACGGTTGCAGCCCTGACCTGCCTGATTTGATTGGTCCGGTCTGAATGTCTGGACATGTTGAGGAGTTATTACAGGGGAGCATTGTTATCATCACTGGTTTGTCGGTCAAGTGCACCAGTCAGCTTTCTATAGCAGCAATGGCCAGGCGCATAACCTGGAATGCGTGTGAAGCACGTACCAATGCCAGTCAGACTGCTGGCCTGGTGGATCAACTGCGTCAATGAACTACGCAGTGCCTGCAGGGGCAGAGCGTTCCTTGACCACTTCGGCTATGGCCTGCGCAATGGCTTCGGGTTCGCGCGCGCCCATGACGGCATACCTGCTGCCGATGATGAAAGCCGGCACGCCAGTCACGCCCATTTGCTGCGCCTGGGCAATTTCGGCCTGGGTTTCCGCCATGTCGGCTTCGCTTTCAAGCAGGCGCTCCACCACGGCACGTTCAAGACCGGCCGCGACGGCGGCATCTGCCAGCACCGTCTTGTCGGTCAGGTTGGCGCCTTCGATGAAATACAGCTGGAACAGACGTTCGACGGCAGCGTCCTGTACGCCTTCCGCCATGGCCCAGCGAATGATCCGATGCGCATTGAGGGTGTTTGGAGAGACGGTTATCTTGTCGAATTCGAACGGTATCTGTTCGTCCTTGCCCGCCTCGCGGACTGGCCCGTAAACTTGCGCGGCCTGCTCATCGGAGCCAAATTTGTTACGCAGGTATTGCTTACGGTCCATGCCGTTTTCCGGAATGGTGTGATCCAGCTGGAACGGCCGCCACCGGATATCGACGGCGACGTCCGGAACCATGGCGAGTGCCCGTTCGAGCCGGCGCTTGCCGATATAACACCATGGACACATGACGTCCGAGATCACGTCGATTTCGATTACATCTGCGGTTTCAGTCGTCATTGGCATGATCCTTGGATTGTTTCAGCAGCGATGCCAGATCCTTTCTGATGATCTTGCCATTGCCGGATTGGGGTAGGGCTTCAACGAAGAAGACCTGCTTTGGCACCTTGTAACGCGCCAGGGAGTTGGATGCAAAACTGATCACATCGGAAGCCGTCAAAGTTTCG
>CAYRLR010000347.1:0-3911 GCA_964424975.1 uncultured Anderseniella sp. | reverse complement strand
GGCACGGAGTCCGAATAGGCCTGTCCCATGGGGGTCATGATGTTTGTCAGGCCGGGACCGGTGATGGTGAAACACACGCCGGGCTTGCCCGAGGCGCGCGCATAGCCATCGGCCATGAAGCCTGCGCCCTGCTCGTGCCGGGTCAGGACGTGGGTGATGCCGGAGCGCGGCAGGGCACGGTACATTTCGACATTGTGCACGCCGGGAATACCGAACACGTCGGTGACTCCATAGGCTTCCAGCAATCCAACCAGCGCTTCACCGACGCTCACTCCACCATCATTCATCAGGGTATTTCCTTTTGTTCAATGGGCGAACCTTGCAGGGGAAATGCTCGCCACTTCAAGTCCGTGAGCGGCAATATCATCGGGAACCTGTCTCCCATTGATCAGTGCGGCAGACAGACGCGACAATGCCGGTGCAGTCTGGATGCCATAGCCGCCCTGGCCGGCCAGCCAGAAGAAATTGTCGACCTGCTCGTCAAACCCGACAACCGGATTGCCGTCTTCGGCAAAACTGCGAAGCCCGCCCCAGGTATGGCCGATATGGGTGACCTCGAAGTCGATCACGTGCTGGAATTTTTCAACCGCTTCGGCCAGCGCCATGTCATCAGCCCAGGCATCATGCGGTTCAACCGGTGTTGCGTCGGCAGGCGACAACATCAGCTTGCCGCCCATGGGCTTGAAATAGAAGGTTTCGCCGGCGCCAAAGCACAATGGCCACTGATCTATGTTGGCACTTTCCGGCAGGTCGAGCAAAACCGCTGAACGGCGCTTTGGCGTGATCGCGATGGCTTGCGCGCCGGCCTGCCCGGCAATCGGCGTCGCCCAGGCACCGGCGGCGTTGACTACCGTGGCGCAGCTCAGTTCGTCGCCGGATGTCTGTACCTGCCAGGCGCCATAGTGCCGGGTGAAACCGGTGACCTCGGTTTTCGTCAGCACAGTGCCGCCGCGTGCCCTGAACAGTTTGACATAGCCCTGCAGCAGCAGATCAACATCCAGGTCGCGCGCTTCGTCGTCTGACAGGGCGGCGACGAGTGCGTCGGTTTTCAGCAGCGGCACCTTGCGTTTGAGCTCTTCCAGCGGCATCTGGCGCAGGCCCAGTGCCTCGCCCTGTGCGATCTGGGATTCATCTCCGGGGCCGATCATCATTACTTCACCGCGCGGTGACAGCAGCGGCGCAGGTGCAAACTCATTCGGCGCGGCAACAAAGAACACCTCGCTTGCCCCGGCCAGGGCCTGGATGGCTGCCGGGCCATAGCTGGGCACGAAGGTTGCCGCTGACCTGCCGGTTGAATGATAGCCTGGCTGTGGCTCGCGTTCGACCACGCAAACCTTGTGGGTCTCTGCAAGTTCGGCGGCAACCGAAAACCCGGCCATGCCGCCGCCAACCACCACGATGTCAAAAATCTTGCTCATGTTACCAACTGCATTGCGTTTGCATCAAATCTCGCGCCATTCTTGGCCGACTAATTAACCCACGTCGAGGGGCTGTTCACATGAGTGACGCTGTATTGCATTTTTCACATGACGAGTATCAGGCGCGAATTGCCAGGGCGCGCGCTGAAATGGGCCGCCGCGGGCTTGACCTGATCATTGTGTCCGACCCGTCAAACATGGGCTGGCTGACCGGCTATGACGGCTGGTCGTTCTATGTGCACCAGGCGGTGTTGCTGGGGCTTGAGGGCGAGCCGGTGTGGTGGGGCCGGTCGATGGACGCCAACGGGGCCTATCGAACCGCCTTCATGGCGCATGACAATATCATCGGCTATCCCGATCACTTCGTGCAGTCCAGCGAGCGCCACCCGATGGACCATCTGTCGGGGATCATTGCCGAGCGCGGCTGGCAGACGGCGCGTATCGGCGTTGAACTGGACAATTACTGGTTTACAGCGGCTGCATGGCTGGCGCTCAACAAGCATTTGCCCGATGCCAAATTCTCCGACGCCAACGGGCTGGTCAACTGGCAACGCGCCATCAAGTCGCCGGACGAGGTTGAATTCATGCGCCGGGCTGCCGGTATCGTCGAGCGCATGCATGCTACCATTGTCGACATGGCGGAACCCGGACTGCCGAAGAACAAGCTGGTGGCGGAACTGTACAAGGTGTCGATTGAGGGCGCCAACGGTCACTGGGGCGATTATCCGGCCATCGTGCCGATGCTGCCGTCGGGCATGGACGCCACCGCGCCGCACCTGACCTGGAACGATCAGCCGTTCAAATCGGGCGAAAGCACGTTCTTCGAGATTGCCGGTTGTTACCGGCGCTATAACTGCCCGCAGTCGCGCACGATTTTCCTGGGCAAGGTGCCGCAAAAGTATCTCGATGCCGAAAAGGCGGTTCTGGAGGCGGTGGACCGGGGGCTGGAGCAGGCGAAGCCCGGCAACACCTGCGAGGATATCGCCATCGCGTTCTACGACACGCTGGAACGGCACGGGTTTTCCAAGGATTCGCGCACCGGTTATTCCATCGGCCTCAGCTATCCGCCGGACTGGGGCGAGCGCACCATGTCTTTCCGGCGCGGCGACAAGACGGTGCTTGAACCCGGCATGATCTTCCATTTCATGCCTGCCTTGTGGCTGGATGACGGGGGGCTGGAAATCACCGAGCCGATCCTGATCACCGAAACCGGCGTGGAATGCCTGTGCAACACGCCGCGCAAGCTGTTTGTGAAGGGCTGATCCAATGCGGCACTTTGCAGAGATCGAAGCACTTGCCGCAAGCCACAAGGGCGGTGAGGCTGCCATGCTGGCGCTGTTGCCGACGGTGCCGGACCAGGCCGAGGTCACCGCGCTGGGAGATGACCGCTGGCTGGCCAATTTTGCGCGCTGCATCTTCAATTCCGGGTTCAACTGGAAAGTCATCGAGAAAAAGTGGCCCGGTTTCGAAGCGGCATTTCACGGCTTCAACCCCAACTTCCTGGCGATGTTGCCGGACGAGGAATATGAACGGCTGCTCAAGGATACCCGGATTGTGCGGCACGGCACCAAGATCATGTCGGTGCGCGACAATGCCATCTGGATGGTTGGCCTGGCGCGCGAGCATGGCAGTGCAGCCAACTTCCTCGGGGCCTGGCCGGCCTCGGACCAGGTCGGATTGCTGGACCTGATGAAAAGACAAGGCTCGCGACTAGGTGGAAATACCGGCCAGTACGCATTGCGGTTCATCGGCAAGGACGGTTTCATCCTGTCGCGCGATGTAAGCACCGCGCTCATGCGTGAAGGGGTTGTCGCGAAAATCCCATCGTCAAAGAAGGACATGACGGCGGTTCAGGCCGCCTTCAATCAATGGCATGAGGAAACCGGCAGGCCCTATACCCACCTCAGCCGCATACTGGCGATGAGTGTGGGGTAGGTTAGCCTTGTTACAGTGTACCGGGTTTTGACCGTGCCAGGGCGGCGGAACCGGCCAGCACGATGAGGACAACAGCCGCGATCTGGCCGGTGATCACCGCTGGCCAGATCAGGGCAAACTGCGCATCCAGGTATTTTTGCGGCCCGTAAGACAACAGCGCCATCAGCGCTGCCATTACCGACAGGACCCGGCCCGTTGTGGTGTCCAGCGGACCAGTAATGATGGCACCGGCCGTAACCGACAGCGCGGCAGCCAGGAACGGCGCAATGGCGAACAACGGGATTGTCGCAGGCGGGTGCGGTGCGGACTGCGCGAACAGCGCCCCCAGCATGACCAATTGCAGGATAATCAGGGCGCAAAGTGCTGCGTTGGCCTGGCGGGTCTGGGCAGGGGTCATCGTGTCGATCTCCTTAATCGTAATTATGTGTACGGTTGTATTATCCGTAACAATGTGTACGCTTGTTGTCAAATGGCTTATGGAGACCTGTTTGATGCGGACTGAAAACAAGGCGGCGCGCAAGGAGCGTATCGAGGCAGCAGCCATGGAACTGCTGGCCG
>CAYRLR010000346.1:0-3915 GCA_964424975.1 uncultured Anderseniella sp. | reverse complement strand
GAGGTGATCGCGGTCATGGCGTCGATTGTTGTGCTGAGCTACCTGTTGGGTGCCGGTGCGTCCGGCAGCCTCGCCTTCATCCCACTCGGCGGACTGATCCTGCCGATCCTGTGGCTGGGTTTCATGTACTTCGCCTATACATGGACCCGCAAGACCAGGCCAGGCGGGTTCTATTTCTCGGACCTCTGGTATGAGTTTTTCATGGGCCTTGTGCCGCCGACCGTACTGATCGCCTTTGCGCTTGGTTCCATTCTGGCCGGTTGGGCAACCCCGGCAGAAGCCGCCGCGTGTGGTGCATTTGGAGCGATCTTGCTGTCATTTGTCTACCGCAAGCTGACCGTATCCGGGTTCTATGACGCGATGATCAAGACGCTGGAGATTTCGGTGCTGATCATGTTCCTGGTTGCAGCTTCGAATTTCTTCGGGGCCGTGTTCTCAAACCTGGGAACACCGAAGTTCCTCACCGAAGTGCTGCTGTCGATGGAACTGTCCACGGCTGCCATGCTGATATTTGTCATGGCCCTGGTCTTCCTGCTGGGGTGGCCGCTGGAATGGGTGCCGATCGTGCTGATCATCGTGCCGATCCTGGTGCCATTGCTGGTGTCGCTGAATGTGAACCTGACGTGGTTTGCCATACTGGTCGCCGTGAACCTGCAGACCGCATGGCTCAGTCCGCCGGTGGCTTTGTCCGCCTACTTCCTCAAGGGGGTGGTACCGGAGTGGGACCTGAAAGACATCTATCTCGGCATGATGCAGTTCATGGTCATTCAGGTGATCGGCCTGATACTGATCTTCGTGTTCCCCGGCTTCGTACTGTGGCTGCCGGACTGGTTGTCGTCGGCCGGCGCTCAACCGTTCCTGAGCTATGTCGGATACGGCAACTGACCGATACTGCTGCGCACCAACAAAGGGCCCGCTCTCCATTGAGAGCGGGCCTAAATGAACGTCAGGGCGATCCGCCGGTGTATTGCGTCAGACGGGTTGGAGAATAATTTTCGGGGCTGCGCATCGCCCACTGGCGATGTCATCGAATGCCTGGGCACCGGCGTTCAATGGCCGTTTATCGATCCAGTTCAAGTCGCCCAGCTTGCCGGAAAAGATGGCATCCGCGGTGGCGTGAAAATCAGCCATTGTGTAGGTGTAGGTGCCGATAAACGTGATTTCCTGCAGTGTCATCCGGCGCACATCCAGCCCGCCCTCGGCTGCCCCCAAGCCAATGTGCATGATGAGCCCGCCCGGCTTCACCAGCTTGCTCGCGGATGCCCTGGTCGCAGCAATACCCACCGCATCGATAACCAGGTCAGGCGCGTCATCATCACCTGCGGCCGCCAGGCACTCAATGTCCCCGGTTTGCATGATCCGCTCGCGCCGTGATGCATTGGGCTCCACGATAGTCACCTGGTTGCCCCCCTGCGCCCGGAACGCCAATGCGGCGCCCAGTCCTATGGCCCCTCCACCCAGGACCAGACAACGCACTTGTGCCAGATCTCCGCCGAGTGAGACCTTTGCCAGCCTGACGGCATGCCAGCCACACGCCAGCGGTTCACACAGGGCAGCACTTTCCAGCGGCACATGATCGGGAACATTTACCAGATTGCCCTCGGGCATCGCCAGAAGCTCGGCGAATGCACCTTCGCGCGGCGGCATGGAAATGATCTGGCGGCTGGCACACAGATTATCCCTGCCCGCCACGCAGGCTTCGCAGGTGCCGCACGTCACCAGGGGATTGACGGTCACTCGGCGTACAGCGCGCCCGAAACCGACGATTTCTCCTGCCGCTTCATGACCAAGGATCAAAGGCGCGGGCCGACGTTCGTCATGGCCTGCCCATGCATGCATGTCGGACCCGCAAATGCCGGACGCTTTCACCCTGATCAGCGCCTGACCTGCTGCCGGCCTGGGATCGTCGACGTCGGTAAATTTCATGGTCTTTTCGCCCGTGTAGACCAGTGCCTTCATTGTGGTGTGTATCCTCTCTCAATAGTCAGTACCGAACCGCTCCTTGGTATGTTAAAGAAACCACGGGAAATTTCACCGGTCACGACAGCAACCTGTCAACCAGGCCCAGCAAGTCCACAGCACCCAACAGCACGTTCAACAATTTTTTTAACAGGTAACTCGATTTACACAAACTATCAGTAAAAAGGTCCCGCTATCAGCTGCGTCCACACTTGGCCGCAATTCAGGTCTACCGCATTGTAGTTGTAGACGACTTACACTGTTGAAGGGGTTCAAACTCATGATCCGCAAGTTCTGTTTATCCTTGGCCCTGGTGTCTGCCGTGTCTGTGCAGGCCATTTGTTCGACCCTTACCCCTGCCAACGCAGGCAGCAATGCCATCATCGAGATGACAATCGGGAAAATCGGCTTCCTGATTGGTGTTTCGCGCGGTGACGGCAAGCTGTTCTACAATGGCCGGCAGGCTGAGCTCGACATAAACGGTTTGCGGGTCGGCCTGACCATAGGCGCCTCATATGCAAACATGCGCGGAGAAGTCTACAACCTCAACCGTCTGGAAGACATTGCGGGCACCTATGTTACCGCTCAGGCTTCTGCTGTAGCGATCAGCGGCGGCGGACAAAACCTGGTCCTCATCAACGAAAACAATGTACGGCTGGTGTTGTGGGGCGAACAACGTGGCCTTGATGCATCCCTGGATGCCGGCGGCATGCTGATTACATTGAAATGATCATGGTGTAACACCGACGGAAAAACGTCATAGCATGTGTCGCAATAGTGTAAGCGATGGTGTGAATAACGGCATGCTAAGACAAATGTTCAGCGCGCGGTTTTGATTGGACAAAGCCTGAATCGACCTAGATCAATCCCATTTTCTTCAGCGAGCCCAGGTCTAGCGACATCTCCCGGCGCTGGAACTGGCCAAATACTTCTGACAGAAAAGCTCGCAGGCGCAGCCGCATTGCCGGCTGCAGCGTGGTGTAGCGGCCATCCTGGAACTCGATGAACGAAAACGGCGGGTCTTCGGCAATCAGCATTGCCTGCCGGTCGAGCAATGGCAGGCTGAACACGGCATCCGGCTCGATCTCTTCGTACACTTCGCGCGCTTGGCGGCTGACGAGCGGATTACCATTCCAGGCATTGCGGATCAGATAAAATGTCTCGGCAGCATAAGCTCCTCGCAGATCCCGCGCGGTCATGACGGAGATTGCGGTCTGGTCCAGCACATACACTATGACCAGCTCGATGCGCACATCATGCGCCGCGTTGACAAAATCTAGATCATCGATAACTGTAAAAAACGTATCCAGCGCGTGCGCCGGCAGGTCGACTACGTAGTCGCGATCCGGCTCTGCCAGAATTGTGTCGAAAAGCCTGATCTGACCACTGGTTTTTTCAACACTGATCAGCATCGAACGATCAGGATAGAACCCCTTTATGCGACCGCGGGGCTCATCGCAATCGAATACAAAAGGATTGCGGCCGGTCACCAGCAAATGATCCATCAGCAGGCGCGCAGTCAAAGTCTTGCCGTTGCGTGCCTCATCGGAGCACACAACAAACATCCGACTTGCCGCTCGTTCGCTCACGTAAAATCGTCCTGTTGATACCCCGGGATGGCTGGACAGCCGTTTAGGCGCCGCGAATCATCGCAACACTTGACAGCCACGAATCCAGCTTAACCCGATTGCGCCACAGATCAGGCCTAATATACCAGAACCTGCAGATGTCCGGCCGGACAACCCGATAACCGGCAGCAGATGCGCTGCCATGCACGCAGACCCGCACGCAAAGCCGAGGCACCGAAAACCCTTACCGGCTCAACGATGGTTCAGCCCTTGGACTTGCCGGTATCCCCGGAACTACCCGATGTGAGCATCTGGATCAGGCGAAGCTGGTCGAACTCGTCGTCGATTTCAGAGCACCACTTCTTCACATAGCCGCGCAGCACGAACG
>CAYRLR010000345.1:0-3915 GCA_964424975.1 uncultured Anderseniella sp. | reverse complement strand
GCCCAGGGATGCTCGGTCAGGTCCTGAAAGCTTTTGCCTTCAGCCTGACTGGGGTTAACCTTGCGCATTGAAATGGCGAATTCAGGCGCTGGCGACAGGAAGGGACTTTCTACATCAATCCTGTCAGGGTCCAGCCCGTCGCGTCGCAGTGCAAGCCGACCGGACAGAGATGTCACCCCATAATCGTCAGCCACTTTCCACGGCAGCGAGAACGCACCCGACGGCGTGATCTGGATTTGCTCGGGGATGGTTACGACAGGCGGCAGATCAGCAATGACATTGACAGTCCAGGTGCCAAGCTGCCGGTCGGCCCCGGTAACCGAAACAACAGCAGATTTCCGGATTTTTGTGCGCACTTCCCGCGTCAAGGTCTGTGTCGCGGCCGCTGTGTCTGTCCCGGTCTGTTCAGCGTCAGGCTGTCTGGCTTCAAGCGTTTCGAAGACAACGGGCGTTTCAGTGTGCGATGCAAGCTCGGACAGGGTGACCTTGAGGTCGTCCGCACCGTTCAGCCGGACCACCAGTTCAGAGCCTTGCGGCACAGAAATGACGGTGGCTTCATCTGTTTCTGCCGTATTCTGTGCGCGGCGGGTCAGCAGGACGGGCGGTTTGGCAGTGTAGGATGGCGGATTGAGCCAGGCATCCATGGCCATAGCTTCGGCAGCAACCGGTGCCGTTATCGCAACAGCTTCGGTAATTTTTTCGCGCCAGCTACCGGCACTTAGAATGCCTGCTGCGATCAATGCAACCGCAAGGGCGTTTCGCAAGGCGTTCTGGTCGATGCGCGGCAATGGCGAGCGCGGCGCACCGGCCTTCAGATCATGCAGCTGTTCTGCCAGGCGGCGGCGGTGAGCCTGCCACAGCAGTTTTTGTTCAGGGCTGGCGGAGCCCTGATCAGCCAGCGTGTCGGTCCAGCCTGAAGCGGGCCGATGCAGCTTGCCTGACTTGTGTTCAATGCGTGCAAGAGCCGCTTGCTCGGTCGGCCAGGAGACCCTGCCCAGGCCCTTCAATGAATACAGGAAACCGACTGCAGTTACCCCAAGCAGGGACAGCTTCAACCAGACTGGAAACAGGTTCAGCAGGCCGGACAGCACGCACAGCAGGAGTGCTCCTGCAATCATCATTGCAGGGAAAAGCCCTTCCAGCAGGCGCTCCCAGAAGATCGAGACCCTGGCAAGCGATATCTTGCGGGCAATTATGTGCGCCGGATCAATTTCCATGACCTGATCATTCTAGCACAACAAGGCGAAAGCAAGAGCCCATATTGGCTGATTTCCTTACCGGTAAACGCAAAAGTGATCAAAGTGGATCTATTGCTGCCAGCCGGCAAGCCTGTCGAGGCCGATCAATGCCTCATAGGTCTGGCGTGGCCGGACAATGGCAAAATGCTCACCATTGACCAGCACTTCGGGCACCAGCAGTCTCGAATTGTAGGTTCCTGACTGGACGGCCCCATAGGCGCCGGCTGTCATCACGGCGATCAGGTCACCTGCCTGCACAGGTGGCATCTGACGGTTCTGGGCGAGGTAATCACCGGATTCACAGACCGGCCCGACCACATCGGCAATCGATGTGGTGCTTGCTTCAAGGGGCTTTGAAACAGGAACGATATCATGCCAGGCATCATATAGCGTGGGCCGGATCAGATCATTCATGGCTGCATCGACGATGATGAACCTCTTGCCTGCTTCCTGCTTTACGTAAATCACGCGGGCCACCAGGATACCGGCATTGCCGGCAACCATGCGGCCGGGCTCCATGATAAACTTGCAGTCCAGTTGACCCAGGGTTTCGCGCACCACCGCTGCATATTCGTCAGGATGTGGCGGAACGTCATTGGTGCCGCGATACGGCACACCCAGTCCACCGCCGAAATCAACGTGGGTGATGGCATGACCATCTTCGCGCAATTGCTGCACCAGGTCGGCCAGCAGGGTGTAGGCCTCGCGATACGGCTCGAGGGTGGTGATCTGCGAGCCGATATGGACATCGACGCCGCTGATCCGCAGGCCTGGCAACAAGGCGGCGCGGGCATAAACCTCGCGTGCCCGGCTCATCGGGATGCCAAACTTGTTTTCAGATTTTCCGGTGGTTATTTTCGCGTGGGTCCTGGCATCAACGTCGGGATTGACCCGGATGGAAATGGTGGCAGTTTCACTCAGCCGACGGGCAACCTCGGAGAGCAGTTCCAGCTCAGGCTCGCTTTCAACATTGAAACAGGCAATGCCCTCGCGCAAGGCATACGACATCTCCGTGGCGGTCTTGCCGACGCCGGAGAAAACAATCTTCCGGGCAGGAACGCCGGCAGCACGCGCCCGGCGCAGCTCGCCTTCCGAAACCACGTCCATGCCGGCACCAAGGTCGGCAAGTGTCTTGATGACTGCCTGGTTGGAATTTGCCTTCATGGCATAGCAGATCGTCAGATCGAGGTCGTGGAAGGCTGCTTTCAGAACTTCATGATGGCGCGTGAGCGTTGCTGTCGAATAGCAGTAGAACGGGGTTTCCACGTCTTCGGCCAACTCGGCAACATTGACATCCTCTGCGTGCAGGGTGCCGTTTCGATAGGTAAAGTGATGCATGGGTTGACCGGTCAAGCTGCTGAATCAGAAAATGCTGGAACATGTTATGCGTTCGCCGCAAGGCATGTTGCGCCATATGCGCATCGTGAAACTGGATGATGAACCGCGATACTCAGTTCGGTTTTATGAGGGGATCAATAGCGGCAGGTTCATCGGGATCGGCAGCCGTGACACCGGGCGCTGGTTCCAGCGGACCGTGTTTACCGCATGCAGACAGCGAAAGTGCCAGCAGGGCAACAACCATAAGTTTGCGCAGGTCCATGGGTCCGATTCCAGGCGATATTTCTGTCAATTGACCTCTTGTACCCTAAACCGGGGGTGCAGGCAAAGTGCCAAGTTGCGCATTATTCACCCTGGCTTGCGGTAACCGTTTGAACTTCAATCCAGTAGCGCGGATTGCGGGGCTCCGGCTGATTCGGGAAGCTGACAACCTGGTTGACTTCATAGGTGTCAGCGGGTTTCAGCAGGAGCGGATCAAGACCCACCGAGCGTGTGCCGATTACAGTGCAATTGGCGGTGAGTTTGTCCGGGTCGACGTCTGCCTGGGCCACGTCATAAAATGTCGGGCAAGAGTACAATATTACCCGCAGGGTAAGGCTGCCGACCGAGAACTCTTTCGAGCGGTTGGTAAGCGATGCCTGCAATTGCCATGAGTACAGATACGGCTCAATGCGCTCTCTGCCGGCGCTGTCGAACACACTGCGATCGGGATTGGTCAAACTGGTCTGGCCAATGGCAATATCGGTGGGTTTCAATGCACCATAAGTCAGCGTTTCGCGCTTGCGGATTTCGGAAAACTGTTCAGAGGTTTTGACCTCGGGTGCAAGATCGCGCTGGGTGAGCGTGAACGCCAGCATGAAGACGCCAAACCCTGCAGTTGCGACCACAAGCAGGCCGCGCCGCCACGTTCTGTTGGTGATGAACAGCCAGATCACGGCGATCAGCAGCAGATATACTATCAGCCAGCGCATGCGTTACCTCTTTGTCCGGCAAGGGAGACATTGCCCGGTCCCAATGACTTAGTCACTAACTGACCGGGATGCAATGAGCCGGGTCAAGCCAGGATTTTCAACCAGCGCCTGGCCTCGCGTTTCACGTTAGACGGGGCCGTGCCGCCGAAACTCTTGCGTGATGCGGCAGAGGCACGTGGTGTCAACACCTTGAAGACATCAGAATTTATGCGCTGCTCGACACTTTGCATGTCCTCAAGGCTCAACTGGTCCAGGTCCATGGCCTTGTTTTCCGCCATCGCAACAAGCGTGCCGGTTACATGGTGAGCATCGCGAAACGGCATTGCCAGAACCCGCACCAGCCAGTCGGCAAGATCCGTTGCAGTGGA
>CAYRLR010000344.1:0-3917 GCA_964424975.1 uncultured Anderseniella sp. | reverse complement strand
ATCTTGGCCTGGTTGGACTGTCCATTGCAGGACCGAAATCACGCGACGTGCTGGCTGCGCTCACCGACGAGGACGTTTCCAATGCCGGTTTCCGGTTCATGGACTATCGCGAGATCGACGTGGCCAGCGTCCCGGCCAAAGTCAACCGACTCACCTATACCGGGGACCTGGGGTATGAAATCTGGATAAAGCCGGAATATGAGCGCCGACTTTACACCGCCATCATGAAAGCCGGCGAAGCCTATGGCATCGTCAATTTCGGCATGCGCGCGCTGCTGACCATGCGGCTGGAGAAGAATTTCCCGACCTGGTATCGCGAGTTGCGGCCGATATACGGGCCGTTTGAAGCCGGGATGGACCGCTTCATCGACCTGACCAAGAACGATTTCATTGGCCGTGAGCAGGCACAGGCAGAACGTGACGGGGCCGGCAAGCTGGCGCGCGTGACGTTCGTGGTGGATGCGGATGATGCCGACGTCATCGGTGATGAACCGGTTTTCCATAACGGCAAGGTAGTGGGCTGGGTCACGTCGGGCGGGTATGGTCACTTTGTCGATGCGTCGCTGGCGCAAGGTTACATTCCGAAGAACCTGGTGCAGGAAACGGCCGGATTTGGAATCGAGATCATTGGCGAGTTGCGCCCTGCCCGCATCCAGCATGAACCGCTGTTCGATCCGGCGGGTGAACGGATGAGGAACTGATATGAGCACGATCCAAAAAGAGGTACCCGGCTTGCGAATTAATTGTGTGACAAGGCAATAACCATGAAGATCCAGAAACTGGAGACCTTCGCCAACAAGGCTGTCGGCTTCGTGCGTGTCACCGCAGACACCGGCGATATCGGCTGGGGCCAGGTCTCCACCTATCATTCAGACATTACCGCCCAGATATTTCATCGCCAGGTGGCACCTCATGCACTTGGTAAACCGGCATACGATTTTGACGACCTGCTCGACCGCATCACCGAGCGGGAGCACAAGTTTCCAGGTTCTTACCTGCGCCGCGCCATGGCCGGGCTGGATACCGCACTTTGGGATTTGCGTGGCCGCGTGGAAGGCAAACCGGTTACGGAACTGCTTGGTGGCACGCCTGGACCATTGCGGGCCTATGCGTCTTCCATGAAGCGGGACATTACGCCGGAAGATGAAGCCGCGCGGTTCGTCAGACTGCGCGATCAGTTTGGCTTTGACGCCTTCAAGTTTCGTGTCGGTGCCGAATGCGGCCGCGACGTGGATGAATGGCCGGGCCGCACCGAAGCCATCGTGCCGGTTGTGTGCAAGGCGTTGGGAGACGGGGCGGCCAAGCTGGTTGACGGCAATTCAGGCTTTTCACCCAGGCGTGCCATCGAAGTGGGCAGACTGCTGGAAGCCGAGGGGGTTTCGCATTTTGAAGAGCCGTGCCCCTATTGGGAACTTGAACAGACCAGGCAGGTAACCGATGCGCTGTCGATTGATGTCACCGGTGGCGAACAGGACTGCGACCTGTCGTGGTGGCGGCACATGATTGACATGCGCGCGGTTGATATCGTGCAGCCGGATGTGATGTACATGGGCGGCATGGCGCGCACGCTTCGCGTGGCCCGAATGGCCGCGGAAGCCGGCCTGCCCTGCACACCGCATTGCGCCAACCTGTCGCTGGTCACCTTGTGCACCATGCATCTGCTGCGGGCTATTCCCAATGCCGGAAAATACCTGGAGTTCTCGATTGAGGGCGAAGATTATTACCCTTGGCAGGACGGCCTGTTTGTTGATGATCCATATACGATCGCTGACGGCAAGGCGACGGTGACCGAGGCGCCCGGATGGGGCGTTGAAATCAGCCCGGCCTGGCTCGACAAGGCTACATACCAGTTAAGTGAGTTCGCAGCATAAACAGCATCCAACTGGAAGGAAGCAGCCATGCTTGACAGCGTGTTCAGTGATGATCGCAAGAAGTCCTATTTCAACCCGGAGGGCAAGGACAAGCCGATGCGCTCGCCGGTGCCGCACTCGGTCCTGGAAAAAGCGCGTGACTATCGCCGACAGCGCATGCTGGACCAGGTGATCAAGCACGATTGCGCGGCCATCCTGATGTATGATCCGCTCAACATCCGCTACACGTTCGACCTGTCCAACATGCAGCTGTGGGGCACCCACAACCCGTTTCACTACGCCATGCTGTTTGCCGACAGTCATTCGATCAACTTCGAGTATCACGGGTCTGAACATCTCGCTGACGGTCTTGCAACCGTGCGTGACATCCGCCCGGCCAAAAGCTGGTTCTATTTCTCGGCCGGCAACCGGCTTGAAGAGCGCGTCAATGCATGGGCTGACGAAGTCGTTGCCGAACTGAAAGCCCGCAGCGGCGGAAACATGCGTCTGGCCGTGGACAAGCTGGAGCCGATGGGTACATTCGCACTGACTGAGCGCGGCGTTACCATTGTCGAAGGCCAGGAACTGACCGAACTGGCGCGCGAAATCAAGTCGCCGGATGAAATCGAGCTGATGAAGTGGACCATCCGTGTCTGCGAGGCGGGCATGGCGCGCATCTGGGAGAACTCGCTGCCCGGAAAAACCGAACAGGAAATCTGGGCGGAACTGCATTATGAAAACATCCGCTCGGGCGGCGAATGGATCGAAACCCGCCTCCTCACCATCGGCGAGCACACCAATCCGTGGTTTTCCGAAGCTTCCGACTTCGTGGCCAGCGAAGGTGATATCATCGCTTTCGATACAGACCTGATCGGTCCTTACGGATATTGTGCCGACATCTCCCGCACCTGGACCATCGGCCATACAAAGTTCGATGCAAAGCAGCATGAACTGTATTGTGCGGCGCTTGAACAGGTCGAGCACAATTGCTCGATCCTCAAAGCCGGCATGACGTCACGGGAGTTCAACGAAAAATCCTGGCAGATCCCGGAGAAATATCAGCCGTGCCGGTATTCGGTGGCGTTGCACGGTGTGGGCCTTTGCGACGAGTACCCGTCCTTGCCGCTACATCCTGATTTTGCCAAAGCCTACGACTTCACCTTCGAGGAAAACAGCGTAGTATGCGTTGAAAGCCTGATCGGCGAAAAAGGCGGCAAGGAATGCGTCAAACTGGAAACCCAGGTACTGATCACGGCAGATGGCGTCAAAGCGCTGGATACATTTCCGTGGGAAGACGTTTAAAGCTATGCAGAACAGTTGCTTGGTAAGACTTTCTTAGGCTTTTGGGAACGTTGCGTTAACCCGACTCGCAGCATCACTTTGACCATGAGTGATGTGATTGATTTCGGGCGCAGAGCCCGTGAGCGTGAGTTGTCCCGACGCAAGTTGAGTGAACCACCGGCAGCAGTAGTATTGTTGACCGAGACCGGCAAGATCGCCGCCTGGGCCAATGGTCTTGATGAGCGAATTGAAGACGTCTGGTTCGGTGAGGACCATGAGGTGCAATGGCAACCGTTTTCCATTGCCCAGGAAAAGGCCGAACAATTGCGCCGCCATCCAGCTGCGCAGGCCATGGCCCAGGCAGGCTTTCGTATCGAAGCCGTGCGAATTTAGATGTGTTTGGTCTTTTAGCGCTCACGCAAGCAGCCTTCGGCTGCGCTCCGCGGGGGCGCACTTCGTGCGGTGGCCGGTCGGCCTTGCCTCGGCACTTCGTGCCAGGAGTTTATTCCGCTCACGCTAGCAGCCTTCGGCTGCGCTCCGCGGGGGCGCACTTCGTGCGGCGGGCAGTCGGCCTTGCCTCAGCACTTCGTGCTTCGGGGAGTATCTCGAATCTGTCCTGCTGAATTCTGGAACTAGACCCGACGGGTCTCGGGCCGGTCAGCCCCGCCCTCGCGGAGCGGTTGGCGCAAGCCAACTCGCGTGAGCGGAATAAAATCAACAAATAAACGCCGCCGGAAATCTCCAGCGGCGTCTTCGTGTGAACTTGCGCAGGTTTCAATCAGAAAC
>CAYRLR010000343.1:0-3927 GCA_964424975.1 uncultured Anderseniella sp. | reverse complement strand
CGAACCAGGCGATGGTCATGACAATCGCCAGGATCAGTGTCGACCTGGAGACGGCGCGTTTTTCGGGGGTTTCTGATGTCTCGGTCCGGCTGGTCATGGCGTAGATCTTTTCAAGCTTGTCGGTGAACTTGAAACCACCATAGGCAGCTGGCATCTGATGCGATGTGAGATTTGTCACTTAGCGGCACACCGCTGAATTCATGTAAAAAACCGCACCTCCTTGTGACAAGGAGATGCGGTTGCGTTGTTTCAGGCCGTCAGCGGATGACGGCGGCTGTATCGTGCAGGATTACTCTGCCATCCACCAGCGTTCGCCGTTCTTGTGGCCGTCCAGCTCCCAGTTATTGGCCCATTTTTCCGGCGTGCTGATTTTTTTCGAGACAGCATGCGTGTAGGCCATGAACATTGGAATGATGGTGCCACCGTCATCTCTGCAGAGTTTCTGCATCTCGACATACATGTCGCGGCGCTTTTTGGTGTCCAGTTCTGAACGGGCCTGAACCAGAAGTTCGTTGAAGCGATCGTTATCCCACCGCGATTCGTTCCAGTCGGCTCCCTTGGAGTAGATCTGTGAGAACACCCAGTCTTCGGTTGGCCGGCCACCCCAGTAGCCGCCGATGAACGGCTTCTTGAGCCATACATCATCCCAGTAGGCGTCATCTGCTTCGCGCACCACATTGATGGTTATACCGGCCGCCTTGGCGGATTCGGCAAACAGCTGGGCAGCGTCAACGGCACCTTCAAACGCGGTGTCAGCGACGGAGAGATCAACCTTGAGGTTTTCCATGCCGGCCTTCTTGAGGTACGACTTGGCCATCTCCGGATCATATTCGCGTTGCGGCATTTCTTCGGCTGTTGCGCGGTAGATGTTGGCCGGGCCGACAGGTGAATCATTGCCGACTTCGCCCTGGCCGAGCAGGATTTTCTTGACGAATTCCTCACGGTTGATGGCATGTTTGAGAGCCATGCGAACATTGTTGTCGGAAAACGGTGCCGTGTCGCAGTGCATCGGCAGCACGGCATGCTTGTTGCCTGTCACCGGCCGGATGTCCACGTTCGGATCCCGCTTGAGCAGGGCTACGGTCTTGAGGTCCAAGTTTGACATGGAATGCAGCGCACCGGTGCGAACCCCTGTCGTGCGAGCATTTGCGTCTGCCACGAACAGATTCTCGATGCTCTCGAAATAAGCCGCATTTTCCTTCCAGTAGTTCGGATTGCGCTTCACCAGGGCAGACACGCCAGGCTCGAATTTCTCGAGGCTGTAGCCGCCGGTGCCGACACCGCTTTCCCAGTCAAGCTTGCCATCGTCCTTGGCCGGACAGATCATCAAATGGTAGTCGGATACGATGAACGGCCAATCGGCGTTGCCGCCTTCCAGTTCAAACATGACCATGTCGCCGTCAGCCTTGACATCCTTGATCTGCTTGACCAGACCCTTGGCGCCGGACTTTGAATCGTCACCGCGATGATGGTTGAACGAGGCTACGATATCCTTGGCATCCAGTGTCTTGCCGTTGTGGAATTCAACATCCTTGCGGACTTTGAAGGCCCAGTTCTTCGCATCGCTGGATTCCCAGCTTTCCGCGAGCTCAGAGCGCAATTCGCCCTCCGGTGACATTTCGGTCAGGTTGTTCCTGAGCTGATTGCCCACATTGATCATGAACGAGTCATTGGTTTGCGCGGGATCAAGAACATCCTTGGTGCCACCGCCGGTCAGGGCATTGATGAACTGGCCACCTTTTTTCGGCGTGGCTGCTTTTGCCTTGTCGAACATGGAACCAGCCAGTCCGGCTGCCACGCCGCCGGCAACGGCATATTGTATAAACTCGCGCCGTGAAACTTTCGGCGCCGTCAAAACCCGGTTGAGTTTGTCTGTGTCTGACATGTAAATCTGTCTCCCTGTGATACACCCGAACGGACAACTGAATGTCCGTTCACCCGGATTGTGCAACAAGTCCGACCCAAAACACCAGAGCTAACCACGCTGGTTAGGGAAACTTGACCTGTGTTGATTGTGGCTGATCCATGATGCGTCGTTTGCGGGGTTGCAACGCAGTGGTCGGATTGACAATATGCGCCGCAACAAGAACATCAGGCTTTATTCTGGAGGCAGGAAAATGAAAACACGCGCAGCGGTGGCTTTTGAGGCGGGTAAACCACTTGAAATCGTCGAGGTTGACCTGGAAGGGCCCAAGGCCGGCGAGGTGCTGGTTGAAATCAAGGCAACAGGCATTTGCCATACGGACGAGTTCACCCGGTCCGGCGATGATCCTGAAGGTGCGTTTCCTGCCATCCTGGGCCACGAAGGCGCCGGTGTCGTGCTGGAAGTTGGCCCCGGCGTGACGTCGCTTGAAGTGGGCGATCATGTCATTCCGCTATACACGCCGGAATGCCGCGAGTGCGAGTACTGCCTCAATCCCAAGACCAATCTGTGCCAGAAAAATCGTGCCACCCAGGGCGCCGGCGTGATGCCGGATGGCACCAGCCGGTTCTCCTACAAGGGCGAGAAAATCCTGCACTATATGGGCTGTTCGACTTTTGCCAATCACACGGTGCTTCCCGAGATTGCCCTGGCCAAGGTCAACAAGGCTGCTCCATTCGACAAGATCTGCTATATCGGCTGCGGCGTTACCACCGGTATCGGCGCGGTGATCAATACGGCCAAGGTAGAGGTCGGTTCCACAGTCGTCGTGTTCGGCCTCGGTGGCATCGGCCTGAACGTGGTTCAGGGCGCGCGGCTGGCTGGCGCCAGCATGATTGTCGGCATTGATCTGAATGACGGCAAGGAAGAGTGGGGCCGCAAGTTCGGCATGACCCACTTCGTGAACCCGAAGAAGGTCGACGGCGACCTGGTCGCCCACATTGTCGAACTGACCGGTGGTGGTGCGGATTACTCGTTCGAGTGCATCGGCAATGTCAACCTGATGCGCATGGCGCTTGAGTGCGCCCACAAGGGATGGGGCGAAAGCATCATCATTGGCGTGGCAGGCGCCGGGCAGGAAATATCCACCCGTCCGTTCCAGCTTGTCACCGGGCGTTCATGGCGCGGTACGGCATTCGGTGGCGCCAGGGGCCGCACCGATGTGCCGAAGATCGTTGACTGGTACATGGACGGCAAGATCGACATCGACCCGATGATCACCCACACGCTGGCGCTGGATGACATCAACAAGGGCTTCGACCTGATGCATTCGGGTGAATCGATCCGTGCCGTTGTTGTCTATTGACTGCCATCTATGTTGATGCGGACGCCTGTCCGGTAAAAGCCGAAGTGACCCGCGTGGCCAACCGCCACGCGGTAAAGGTGTTCATCGTGTCGAACGGCGGCATCCGGCCCGATCCGGACCCGCTGGTTGAAACGGTAATCGTACCTGACGGGCCGGACGTGGCGGACATGTGGATTGCCGACAGGGCCGGCAAGGGCGATATCTGCATCACCGGGGATATTCCTCTGGCAGCCCGCTGCATCGAAGGCGGGGCCTGCGTGGTCAAGCACAACGGCGAAGTGCTGGATGAGAAGAACATCGGCCAGATACTGTCGATGCGCGACCTGATGACCGATCTGCGCGCCGCCAATCCGCTCAACCAGGGCGGCGGCGGCAGACCGTTTTCAAAACAGGACAGATCACGGTTCCTGGACGTGCTGGAACGCGAACTCCGGCGGGCGAAGCAGTGATGGCAGCTGTTACGAAAACGGCTTGCAAGCCTGCGGGTTTTCGATGACCACACTTCCTCCTTGTTCGCCAGCTTGCTGTCTGCGGCGACTTTTTGTGGCAAGGCGCAGCAGGCGTTGAAACTTGTCGCATTCAAAGTGGCTTGGAGCAGGGCATTTGGATGCATGCCGAAGGCCGTCGCGCATTGCGACAAGCTTCCGTATCGTGGCGTCCAGTTGATCTGCTTTGATTAGACCGGATATTGGCAAGCCGG
>CAYRLR010000342.1:0-3939 GCA_964424975.1 uncultured Anderseniella sp. | reverse complement strand
CAGCCAGGCGCATCGGGCGCGTATTGTGGAACGATCCGGCAACCGGTGTCATGCGCCATGCCGATGCCGGTTATGAATCTGCAATCGAGTGTGCCCGAGAACACGGGCTGAACCTGCCCGCGATCCTGGGTGACTGAGCTGAAAAAGCAGAGGAAAAGCCGCACAGCAAAACCATCAAACCCAGGACCAGCCTGTTGAACCTGCCTGCAGTGCTGGTCAGCGATCATGTTCCGGCGCTGAATAACGGGGTTCGACACGGGCTTCGCATTCCGCCAAAGTAGGGGTATTCAAGGGTCGGGATAATTGGTAATATTAGCTTACCAATTTTGAAAAGCAGGAAGGATACCCGATATGGAAATGCCGGTTCCGGATCAGGGCGTGCTGGATCGCAAGGCATCCATTGTGGCCAGGCTCGAGCAGATACTGCCGGGCGAGGCAGTGATATCCGACCCCAATGAAACCCGCGCCTATGAGTGTGACGCGCTGACCGCCTATCGCTGCCAGCCGCTGGCCGTTGTGCTGCCGGCGACCACCTAGGAAGTCGCGGCCTGTCTGGAAATCTGCCATGAAGAAGGTGTGCCGGTTGTGCCGCGCGGGGCAGTGACATCACTGGCCGGCGGATCGCTGCCAACCGCCGACAGCATCATCATCGGCGTATCGCGCATGAATGCGGTGCTGGAAACCGACTATGACAACCGCTTCATCAAGGTGCAGACCGGGCGCACCAACCTGTCGGTGACAGGGGCGGTTGAGCAAAACGATTTCTTCTATGCACCGGACCCGTCCAGCCAGCTGGCCTGTGCAATTGCCGGCAATATCGCGATGAATTCCGGTGGTGCCCACTGCCTGAAATACGGCGTGACCACCAATAACCTGATGGGGGTCAGAATGGTCACCATGGAAGGTGAAATCATCGACATTGGCGGCGCGCACCTGGATGCAGCCGTCTATGACCTGCTCGGGGTCATCTGCGGGTCGGAAGGCCAGTTGGGCATCGTCACCGAAGCCACGCTGCGCATCCTGAGAAAGCCCGAAGGGGCAAGACCCGTATTGCTGGGCTTCGACCGGTCTGAAGTGGCAGGCGCCTGCGTGGCCGATATCATCAAGGCCGGCGTGCTGCCGGTGGCAATCGAGTTCATGGACCGGCCCTGCATTCGCGCCACGGAAGACTTTGCCCATGCCGGGTATCCGGATGTTGAAGCCTTGCTGATTGTCGAGGTTGAAGGCTCGGAAGCCGAAATCATCGAACAGCTGGAAAAGATCAAGACCATCGCCCGCAGGCATGACCCGGCTGAACTTCGCGAAAGCGCCAGTGCCGAGGAATCCGCGGCGATCTGGAAAGGCCGCAAGGCAGCCTTCGGCGCCATGGGCCAGATCAATGACTATATGTGCCTGGATGGCACCATTCCGGTCTCGCAGCTTCCTTTGGTGTTGCGCCGCATGGAAGAACTGTCGAAGGAATATGGGCTCGACGTTGCCAATGTATTCCACGCCGGTGACGGCAACCTGCACCCGCTCATTCTGTTTGATGCCAACAAGCCGGGCGATCTTGAAACCTGCGAGGCAATGGGCGCGGACATTCTGAAACTGTGCGTGGAAGTGGGCGGTTGCCTGACCGGCGAACATGGTGTCGGCGTGGAAAAACGTGACCTGATGCTGACCCAGTACAATGAAGGTGACCTGGAAGCGCAAATGCGGGTCAAGGACGTGTTCGATCCCGCATGGCTGCTCAATCCCGCAAAGGTGTTTCCGCTGATCACCACCAGGACGCGGCGCGAGGCAGCATGAAACCAACATCGGAAACAGAGTTGGCCGACGCTATCAGGGCATCGGCGGCTAAAGGCACGAAGCTGCACATTCGCGGTGGCGGCACCCGGGCAGGGCTGGGCCATGGCGTAACAGGCCAGTTGGTCGACACCACCGGGCTGAAGGGCGTTGCCTTGTACGAACCCGGTGCACTGACCATCGTGGTTGCCGCCGGTACGCCACTGGAGACAATCGAAAAGACGCTTGCGAAAGAAGGTCAGAGACTGCCGTTTGAACCGATGGACCACCGTGCCCTGTATGGCACCAATGGCAAGTCGACCATCGGCGGTGTCGTGGCGGCAAATGTTTCCGGCCCGCGCCGTATCCAGGCAGGCGCCTGCCGCGACTCGCTCATCGGCGTACGTTTCGTGGATGGCGAAGGCACCGTTATCAAGAATGGTGGCCGGGTGATGAAGAATGTCACCGGCTATGACCTGGTCAAGCTTATGGCGGGCAGTCACGGCACACTGGGTGTGCTCAGCGAGGTTGCGTTCAAGGTTTTGCCCATGCCCGAGGCAGGCGCAACCGTCATCGTCCATGGTCTTGACACCGAAAAGGCCAGTGCAGCGATGAGTGCGGCGCTCACCTCTCCGTATGATGTGAACGCGGCCGCCCATTTGCCGTCCCGTGCGAAACACGCAGCACGCACCTGTATCCGCGTCGAGGGTTTTGAAGGCTCGGTCAAATACCGCTCCGGCCAGTTGAAGGACCTGCTTGCCAGGTTTGGCGATGTGACCATTGAAGCTGACCCTGCGAACTCGCAGAAACTGTGGCAACACGTTCGCGATGCGGAAGCTGTTGCTGCCGGCAAGGGCGATGTCTGGCGCATTTCCGTGAAACCGTCGGACGCACCAGGCCTTGCAAGCGCGCTCGGCGACGATGCGCAACTTCAGTTTGACTGGGGTGGCGGCCTGGTGTGGGCCTGTATGCCGCAAGGCAGCGATGTCAGAACCGCCATGCACGCGATTGCCGGGCATGCGACCCTGGTGCGGTCTGGTGACGCGACGGCGAAACAACTGGGTGTGTTCCATCCGGAACCGGCCCCGCTTGCAAGCATCAGCGCCGGGCTCAGGTCCCGCTTTGATCCGCATGGTATTTTGAACCCCGGCCGGATGGGATAAGCGACGATGCAGACCAATTTCACCATCGAGCAGATGAAGGACCCGGCGATCAAGCGATCGAACGAGGTTCTGCGCACCTGCGTGCATTGCGGGTTTTGTACCGCGACGTGCCCGACCTACCAGGTGCTGGGCGACGAACTGGACAGTCCGCGTGGCCGCATTTACCTGATCAAGGACATGCTGGAAAAGGGCCGTCCGGCAGACGCCAAGACGGTCAAGCATATTGACCGCTGCCTGTCATGCCTGTCGTGCATGTCCACCTGCCCGTCGGGTGTGCATTACATGCATCTGGTCGATCACGCGCGCGAATACATTGAAAAAACCTATACCCGGCCATTGCCCGAGCGCGTGTTGCGCTGGCTGCTGGTGCAGATATTGCCGTATCCCGGCCGCTTCCGGCTGGCCATGTTCGGTGCCAGGTTTGCCAAACCGTTTGCGTCTTACCTGCCCGGCAGGCTGAAAGCGATGGTCGCCCTGGCGCCGTTGAACCTGCCAGGCCCGAGCCCGATGGATCAACCACAGGTGTTCAAGGCGCAAGGTGAGCGCCGCAAGCGCGTGGCCCTGCTGACCGGCTGCGCCCAGCGCGCGCTCAACACCAACATCAATGAGGCCACGATCAGGTTGTTGACACGGCACGGTTGCGACGTGGTCATCGCCAAGGGCATCGGCTGCTGTGGCGCACTCACCCATCACATGGGCAAGACAGATGACAGCCACGCGTCTGCGGCAGCCAATATCAGGGCCTGGATGAAGGAGTATCGCGGCGACGGCCTCGATGCCGTGATCATCAACACGTCGGGCTGCGGCACCACGGTCAAGGACTATGGCCACATGTTCCGCAACGACGCGCTGGCTGAAGACGCTGCCACTGTATCGAAACTGGCAAAGGACATTTCGGAGATCATGGTGGATCTTGGCCTCAACGACGCACACGTACCCGAGATGAAGGTCGCCTATCATGCCGCGTGTTCCCTGCAGCACGGCCAGCAGATCAAGACCCATCCAAAGACCT
>CAYRLR010000341.1:0-3944 GCA_964424975.1 uncultured Anderseniella sp. | reverse complement strand
TGAAAATTGTGGCAACAAGGTTAGCGTGCTCGGTCCCGGTGATATTGCGATAGTCCGGCAACTGGCAGGTTTCCCACAACAATTCCACGCTGTCGCGCCCCGAGGCCCGCTCGATGATGCCGGGGTCACGCGCAACCAGCGACAGGGTCTCGATGTCGGCACCGGGTCTTGTCCGGGTCAGGCCTTCACGATTGGGCAGCGCGTTGAGCGAGCCGAGCAATCGCTCCACGGTGCCGAAATTCAGGTTTCGGTTGCGCCACTGCAGCACGCGCAACGGCTCGAAATGGTGATCTTCAAGGCGTTCAATGGTGTCGGCATCAATGCTGCCCGCGTCAGCCGTCAGGCCGAAGCTGCCATCATTCATATAGCGTCCGGCCCGGCCTGATATCTGACCCAGTTCCGCTGCTGTCAGGTTGCGAAACTGGAAGCCGTCAAATTTCCGCGTTGCGGCAAAGGCCACATGGTCAATATCCATGTTGAGTCCCATGCCGATGGCATCGGTTGCAACAATGTGATCCACATCGCCTGACTGGTAAAGCTCGACCTGAGCGTTGCGGGTGCGCGGGCTCAAGGCACCCAGTACCACCGCCGCGCCGCCTCTTTGCCGCCGGATCAGTTCCGCGACGGCATACACCATGCTTGCGGAAAACCCGACAATCGCCGTTCGCTTGGGCAGGCGGGTTATCTTCTTGTGACCGGCATAGGTGAGCTTTGAAAACCGCGGCCGAGATACATAGTTCACCCCCTGGAGAAGCTTTTCCAGCATCGGCCTGATGGTCGCCGAACCCAGTAACAGGGTTTCGTTGAGGCCGCGCGAATACAAAAGCCTGTCGGTGAAGACATGGCCGCGCTCGGTGTCTGCGGCCAGCTGGATTTCATCGATGGCCATGAACGATACCGGAATATCGTTCGGCATGGCCTCTACCGTGCACACCCAGTATCGCGGGGCAGGCGGTATCAGCTTTTCCTCACCGGTGACCAGGGCAACAGACATCTGGCCGACGCGCGCGACAATGCGATCATACACTTCGCGTGCCAGCAGGCGCAGCGGCAGCCCGATCATGCCGCTGGGATGGCCGAGCATTCTCTCAACCGCATGATGGGTTTTGCCAGTATTGGTTGGCCCCAGAAGGGCTGTTACGTTTCTGCGGGCATCCATGGGGGGTCTGCTGGGGGTCCGAAAGGGTGAGCGAATGCTATGGTATCATGTCAGGTGCGGCGTGTATGCGGTGCAAAACATCGTTGTTGTACTATTTCGCAGAGCTGTTTCCGGGCACGCAGCCGGATCAGTGCAATGCCGGATTCAAACAGGAACATGAGGTGACCGAATCATGAATCGCACCTGATTCACCTTGTGTTCACCCCCTACATGTAGCGCTGCGGGTGGTGGTCAGGCACAAGTGAGACCGGTTGGCGGCCTCTATCTGCTGGCCATGGACTTCGAGTTGAGCGGGCGGCCGGACAAGGTCGCCTTGTTTGCATAGGCTACAAAATCCTTGCCCTTGATCTTGCCTGTCACGGCAACCAGCACGTTCATGTCGCGGCCCAGCGCCGACGAGCGGATCGGCGCAAGCCACACCTTGAATTCGGGCGGGTTCTTCCGGTACCTGGCTTCTGTCTTGGCCGACAGGCCTGCCAGGGTGGAATAGGTAATGCTGCAGACAATTGCAGGGCCGCGATAAACACCGCCGTCCTTGTCGCCGAAAACATCATCCTTTATCTTGCGCAAGGCAAGCTGGAAAACCTCTTTGCCGTTGTAGATGCGATAGCTTGCATCGCAGGGGTTTTTAGCAGGCGAAACAGCCATATCCATGATGGATGCCAGCGTGTCGCGGGTGCCGGCTGCAGAAGCTGTATCGAGTTTTGCCTCGACTTTCTTGTGCACAGCCGGCTGGCGCCTGGTCGAGACATGCTGCAGACCATTAAAACTGACGCTGTATTTGCCCTTTTTGCCTTTCTCCACAACCCCCATGGTGAAGCTGTCCGATTGGGCACCCTTACCGGTGACGGCACCTGACGATTCCATATCCATCTTCAGGTCGACAAACAGCGATGCCAACCCCTTGGGGCGCAGTTTTGCTGATGCCCTGAAAGAATTCCGATCAATATTTGCCGAATAGTTCAGGGCAAAAGCGCGCATCCCGCGGGTATAGAGATCATATTGGACATCCAGCTTGTCTGCTGCCAATACGGTACCGGGCGATGCTGCGAAGGCAAAGGTGAATGCAGAGACCGCAACTGCGGTTGCGCTGATCGTGTTGATGATGGCCGTTTTCATGATGCCTGCTGTGTCCCCGTTTCCGTCTCTGGTGTGTGTGCAACCGGGTTTTGCATGTTCATAGCTGAACGGTTGCTGAATGAAAGATGTCCGCATTGTCTGCACGATACTGCCGCTGTATCGCGATGGCTTCAGGTTGCGTCAGACAAAATCATAAACCTGACCCGCTATAAAATGATACAGCAAGCTTGCGTACTCATGTGCATCCAGTTTGCCTTAGAGCATGTTTGTGCCGGGAATATGGTGTTTCCTGCCTGTTTCACAAGCCATTGAAGCTGATTGACGGATGTGCTGGTTGCCCGGAGCCTGACAGATATAGGGTATCGGCGTAAAACCGGGCTTGACGGCTGATCCATGCTTGCCTATAGACACGCGATGAATTTGATCCGGCCCGCTGGCGCCGGACTTCGTGTTTATGGCCCTTTCGGGCCCTGCATTGAGTTCGCCTCGACATCAGGCACGCACGGCAACCGGACTAGCTGAACCAACTGGAGTATTTAACATGGCCCGTCGTTGTGAGTTGACCGGCAAGGGTGTTCAGGCAGGCAATAATGTCAGCCACGCCAACAACAAGTCCCGCCGCCGCTTTCTGCCCAATCTGTGCCAGGTGCACCTGATGAGCGAAAGCCTTGGCCGTGATTTCGCATTCAAGGTATCTGCTGCTGCATTGCGCTCGGTCGAGCATCGCGGTGGCCTTGATGCCTACCTGATCAAGGCGCGCGACACGGAACTGTCCCTGTCGGCCAAGCGGGTGAAGCGCCAGGTTGAAAAGAAGCTGGCAACCGCTGCTGCGTAAGCAGGCGGCAGGCGCCTCAAGCATTTTCGCCTGACACAAGGTTCCGGCCGTCCCTGAAGGGGCGGCCTTTTTTGTTGGTGGTTTCGGCAATGACCAAAAAAAATGGAAACAATGATGGTGTGCGCCGATCACCTGGCGCCAGCCGCGACGGTGAGCCTGCCATCCACACCTCGGCTGCGCTGCGGGACTGTAAGATAGGCAGGTTCTGCGAGGTGAAGGAGCGCGTTCTCATGCGGTCCTGCTCGCTGGGTGACTACAACTATGTCGAGCGCCATTCGGAGCTGATATACACACACACCGGCCGGTTCTGCGCCATTGCCGCCGATGTGCGTCTCAATGCGCTCAACCATCCCATTGACAGGGTGAGCCAGCACAAATTCACCTATCGGGCGAACGAGTATTTTGTCGGCAAGAAACTCGACCAGGGCTTTCGCGAGCAACGCATGGAGCAGGGCCGGGTGGTACTGGGCCATGACGTGTGGATTGGTCACGGCGCCATCGTGTTGCCGGGTGTGGTGATCGGCACTGGTGCCGTTATCGGTGCCGGAGCGGTCGTGACCCATGATGTTGAGCCATATGCCATTGTGGCGGGTACACCTGCCCGGTTTTTACGCTGGCGGTTCGAACCGGACATCGCGCAACGCCTGCTCAAGCTGGCATGGTGGAACTGGAGCCACGACCAGCTGGCAGATGCCGTGGACGAGATGGCTGAGCTGAGCGTTGTGGCTTTTCTCGATAAATATGACGGCGGCATCCAGATCTGAATGCCTGCTGACAGATAGATGTCAGCAGGGGTGTGGCATTGTCTGCGGGATCAGCAACAAGGGGATTTCTTCATGGCGACAGGTACTGGCCTTTCCGACAGTTTCA
>CAYRLR010000340.1:0-3951 GCA_964424975.1 uncultured Anderseniella sp. | reverse complement strand
CCGCTGTCGCGGTGGTCGATATCAATGGCGCAGAGGCCGGTCGCGTCGCCAGTCGATTGCCTGATGGCCGCTCCTATTTACTCGACGTGACCGATTTCAATGCGGTTGGCAAAACCTTTGAAGCGATTGTTTCTGATTTCGGGCGGCTTGATATTCTGGTCAACTCTGCCGGCATCGGTACGACGAATACCTTGATGGACATGCCGTTCGAGGATTGGCAGCGGGTTATCGACGTGAATCTGTCCGGGCCGTTTTACTGTATTAAAGCCGCGTTGCACGCTCTGCGCAAACAGGGTGGCAGCGTTGTCAACATCGCCTCGATCGCCGGAAAACGAATTTCCTACCATGGCGGTGCCAATTACACGGCGTCCAAGTCCGGCCTGCTTGGCCTGACCAGACATGCCGCTTTCGAACTGGCCCAGTTCAACATTCGGGTCAACGCCATATGTCCCGGTCCGGTCATGACTCCGATGGTGCAACAGGTGACGACACAGCCGGAACGCCTCGCAACTGCAAAGATGATACCGCTGGGCGCGTGGATCCAGCCACAGGATGTTGCCGATATGGTCGTATTCCTGGCTGGACCCAGGGCCAGCATGTGCACCGGTGCCAGTTTTGATGTCGATGGTGGCACGATGGTCAGCAACGGAACGCCATATGAAGCCTATATGGCGAAGCGGCGACATGGCGGCCTGTCTTTAACAACTGGAGCGGGACAATGAGTGATCGCCTGAAAAATATGACTGCGCTGATTTTCGGTGCCGGTTCGTCGGGCCAGGGATGGGGAAACGGCAAAGCAACCGCGGTCGCATTTGCCCGTGAAGGCGCACGGGTTGCGGCGGTGGACGTGAACCGCGAGGCGGCTGAAGAAACCGTCCGGCTGATTGAGCAGGAAGGCTTTGATGCCCTCGCAATCTGCGCTGACGTGACCAACCCCGAACAAGTGGAGGACGCCGTAAGCCGAACCCAAAAACACTTTGGTCGCATCGATATTCTGCAAAACAATGTTGGCATCGGCACCTTTGGCGGACCGGTTGAAATGCCGCTGGAAGAATGGACGCGGGTGATGAACGTGAATGTCACCAGTGCATTTCTTGCCTGCAAGTTCACGCTGCCGCTGATGATCGCGCAGGGTTCAGGTGCCATTATCAACATATCGTCGATCGCCGCTATTGGAATCGCGCGTCTTCCATTTGCCGCCTACTCGACGTCCAAAGCTGCCCTCAATCATCTGACACGCGCGGTCGCGATCGAATATGCCGACAAGGGAATACGTGCCAACGCCATCATGCCGGGTCTCATCGACACCCCGATGGTGCACGGTTCGATCGATATGGTGGCCCATTATGGCAGCGTGGAAGAACTGAAAAAGGCCCGCGACGCACAGTCGCCCACGGGTCGCCAAGGCGAACCATGGGATATTGCGGCGGCGGCGGTTTTTCTGGCGTCCAGGGACGCAAAGTACATCAACGGTGTGATCTTGCCCGTTGACGGTGGATTGAGCTGTCGCATGGGTTAGATGCGGTTCAATTCAAAGTGGCATTAGGCCAAAAAACAGGGAGAAGTAAAAATGTTGAAAAATATGATCCGGGCCACTCTGGTTGGTGCTGCCCTCGCGTTAATACCGGCAACTGCGATGGCGGCAGAGGTGACCCTAAAGATCGCCCATATTGCCCCCCCGACAAGCTCGTTCCAGATCAATGCGGAACGCTTTGGCAAGCATTTGCGGGAAATTTCCGGTGGCACGATGGACGTGGAAATCGTTCCCGGCGGCGCGTTGGGAAATCTTGTTCAGCTTTGGGCGCAATTGCAGGCCGGCAGCCTTGACATGCACATCATCGATATTGGTGCCATTCTGCCGATGAAGGAGGCGCGGCACTTCTTCATTATCACAATGCCCTATCTGTTTCGCGATCAGGAGCATCTGCATGTGTTTCTCGAAAGCGATATTTTCAAAGGCATGATGGCCGAGGTGGAAACCGCTACCGGCATTAAGTTTATCGGCCCGATGGGAGACCGCCCACCACGCGCGTTGTCGACGCGCGAAACCATAGTCATGACGCCGGCCGACATGAAGGGCATGAAAATCCGGACGCCGCTAAATCCTGCAATTACCGAGGTGTTCAAGGCCTGGGGCACCAGTCCGACACCGGTGAAAGGTTCCGAACTATACCAATCCCTGCAAAGTGGTCTGGTCGACGGCCAGGAGAATGGTATTGACGCTGTCGTACAAGCAGGCCTTACGGAGGTACAAAAATACTTCATCCGCACCAACTACATTCATTCGGCAATCGGTTTGTGGATAAGCGGAACGCGCTGGAATTCACTGAGCAGTGAACAACAGGATTGGATAATGCAAGCTGCCGAAGCGGCCAGCGCGGAAGCTAATGCCGCCTTTCCAAACGAGGTCGAAGCGATGTTTGCCGAGGCTGAAGCCAAAGGCATGATCATTGTTGATCCCGATATTGCCGCATTTAAGGCCGCTGGACGCCCGATCGTTGAGGCCTGGGATGGAAAACGCTGGCCAGCTGGAATGTACGACCAGATCAATGCAATGAAGTAAGCCAAGATCAACATCAGCCGCGGACCTGAACTTGTTCACAGGTCCGCGGCTGATCCTTGCGAAGGGGTTGATAAGCAGCATCATGCAAACATTGTTGCGCCATATTCTGACATGGACCCTGGGCCGAGCAATCGGGGCCATCGTCTTGGGCCTCGTGGCGCTGGCTTTCATACAGGTCGTCCTGCGCTACCTTTTCGGTTCTTCAATATTGTGGGTGGAGGAGGTTTCCGTAATGGCACTAATCTGGTTGGCATGGCTCGGGATTTTCCAACTTTGGTTGACCAAAACCCATATCGCTGTCGACCTGTTTGGTGCGGCATTGTCGGCTTCTTCCCGGCATCGATTGGGGTTGGGGATCGAATGTATTGCGCTGGTCAGTGGGGTGGCGTTGGTATTGGTTTCGATCGGCACATTGAACATCTATTCCGGTTTTGAATTGGGCAGCCTGGAAATTGATGCCTCCGTAAAATATTATCCGATTACCTTCGGCGGTGCCGGTTTGGCAATTGCCGCCATTCTGAACCTCCTGGAAGGCGTGCGCCGGAAAGGGCCGGTCCAATGATCGGTGAGCTTGCAGTGCTGTTCGGCGTCATGCTGACCGGCCTGTTCATTGGCATCCCGGTATTCTTGTCGATGGCGGCAGCAGGTGCCGCCTATACGATCGTATTTTGGCCCAAGGTCCCGACCGCAATTATTGCGCAGGGCTTTGTGCAGGGGCTCGACAGTTACAATTTCATCGCCATCGTGTTCTTTTTTCTGGTTGGCGAAATCATGAACCAGGGCGGCATCAGCCGGCGGCTACTACGATTTGCCCGGGCGTTAATCGGTCATGTCCGTGGCGGTCTCAGTCATGTCAACATTTTGGCCAGTATGGTATTTGCCGGGGTTTCAGGATCAGCCGCTGCGGATGCGGCCGCGATCGGTTCGATCATGATCCCGGCCATGAAAAAGGAAGGCTACTCGCCTGGATACGCGGCTGCGGTCACTGCGGCTTCGGCGACCATCGGCCCAATCATTCCACCGTCTATCCCGCTGGTCGTGTTCGGCCTGTTCGCGATGACCTCGATCGGCAAACTGTTTCTTGGTGGTGTTGTTCCTGGCGTTCTGATGGGTGTGTTTCTGCTTGTTGCGTCCTATATCATTTCCCGACGCCGTAATTACCCGGCAAGCCAATGGGCCGGGTGGCGGGAAATCATGTCAGCGGCGAGGTCGTCCCTTTTGGCTTTGGCGATGCCCGTTCTGGTCGTCTTCGGCTTGGTCAGCGGCATCGCAACAGTTACCGAGATAGGTGCGATCGCCGCCGTTTACGCCATATTTGTCAGCGTCTTCGTCTACCGGGAACTCAGCTTGGGCGACCTTTGGGGAAGCTTCATTAAGGCCGGCACCGA
>CAYRLR010000339.1:0-3954 GCA_964424975.1 uncultured Anderseniella sp. | reverse complement strand
GTGGGCAATGCTCACTCGATGTCTGACAGGCCCAGTAGACCAGTTGTGGTTCGGCGTTTCGCTTCAACTGCGGGGCTGCATCGTTCGGCTGGTGAACGGCAGCGTCAGGCCTGTAGTAAAACGGGCTGGATAAAACAACTTAATGGTGGCAAGTTTTCCTTGGGGACGAGCCTGGCGCTGCAAGTGTTTCCGGGCAGGAAAGAGCAACTCAAAGGTCAGATACAGGGGCGGAGGGCAAAAATGCAGAATAAACGGCCGGAGTTTCTGAATCCGGTGAGAGCGGCAGTGGCCGCGATCATGCTGGTCAGCGTGGGTGCCAATCCGCCGGCATGGGCAGCAGACCTTGAGTTTGACAATCCGGGAGGGGATAACATGTCTGCCGGCGCAGGTCTTCTGTGGTCGGTGGAAGCCGAGATTGCCGCCGGGTACAGTTTCGTCGACTTCAATGCAGACGGAAGCGTGGCCTCACGTGATCTGGTTGATGACGCCAGCTGGCCGTCCCTGGACGGTGACCTGCGCGCCGCGATACCTCTGGCCGGGCAATTCGGATTGCAGCTGGATCTGGGGGGATTTCGGGCCTGCCATCCAAACTCGGTGAGAACACTTCACAAGGTGGCGATGGCGGCGGTCTCGGGTGGTACCGCTACGGAGGCGGTCATCTGTCATATCGGGACCCGTCGAGCCATGCCTTCGGCGTGTTCGGCATGTACGGCCAGGCCTTCGGCGGTGAAGATACTTCTTCCAGTCAGGATCTTGCCGAGAACTATGTAATTGGTGCAGAAGCGCAATGGTACGGCGAACACCACACCTTGTACATGCAGGCAGGCTACCTGGACGGCACCCAGGTAAAAAACAAGGCTGGCTATCCGACATCCGGTGATCGCGATGTTTTGGACGATGCGTGGTTTGTACGTGGTGTCGGGCGGTACTTCCCGGATGACAATACCAGGATACAGGGTGAGTTCACATATGTGGATGGCGAACAGGTATCGGAAGCCAATCTTGACCTGATGGCCTTGTCCTGGGAGGCCAGGTTTGACCGGCAGGTCGACGACTTGTGGGGCTATTACGTCGCCTATCACGGTGTCCATGTCGCCCAGACCGGACCTTCGAGCGATAGCCAATGCTGCGAAGATCTCACTGATCACACGATTCTTGCCGGGATTCGGTTGCAACTGGGTAGCACGACGCTTCTGCACCAGGATCGCCACGGCGTGACATTTTCCATGCCGGACGTGGGCCGCTGGGGCGCGTATACGACCGAGGCGATCGATACAGGCAACTGATCTGGAAACCAGGCCATGGTATCGAGAGAGTCGAAGGCTTCATTTCTACGGGGCCGCAATGGTGGGCCGATCGGGTTGCCGGATCGATGCAAGGTGCCTGAAACTGAAGCGCAGGACGGTGACTTGTGACGTGACACGGTCTGCGAAAAACTGCACGACACCGTCTGAATCGACGTCCTGCACCAGGCCATGGATATCTGTTTCAAAGCCCGGACATTCGCGCGCGAACGCGTGGGATGTCCCTTGTGTCAGCGTACGGCAGAAGCAGTTTCGTCGATAATCCAGCCCCAGAACGCACGTACTTCCGGTCGCTGCAAGGCTCGTTCGGTTGTGACCAGGTCATAGCCGATGTCGGTCGTCACGCGCTCGGGAAACGGGCAGACCAGCAGGTTTGATGCAACCAGGTCCTGCAACACGGGCAAGCTGCCCAGCACCACGCCCTGGCCTGCAATGGCCGCCTGGACGGCAAGGTTGTAGTCACTGAAGCGGATGCCGCGGTCCGGCTTGATATGCCCTGCGCCCACTTCCGCCAGCCAGGGTTGCCAGCCCATCCAGCGCCTGGTGGACGACGCCCAGTCGAGGTCCGACAGGTCCCAGTGCAGCAATGTTGCCTGCTCGAGCTGATCCAGTTGGTTCAGGCCCCGGTTGCCGCTGGTCAGGGCAGGGCTGCAGAAGGCACACAGCTGCTCATCAAACAGCCGGTACGAAGCCAGGCTGTCATCCGGTTGCAGGCCAAACCGCACGGCGACGTCTGCTGCATCCCGTTCAAGATCCACGATCTTCAACGAGGAATCGATCAGCACATCTATGGCTTCGTTCTTCTTCCTGAACCGCTCCAGCCTCGGCACCAGCCAGGCCGTGGCGAATGAAGGTTCAACCGAAACAATCAGCCGCTGGCGCAGGTCCCGGGACCGCATGTCTGCAACGGCGTCGCGGATCAGGCCAAATCCGGGAGCCAGTTTGGCGCTGCCCATGCGCCCTTGCGCCGTCAGTGCCACGCCCCGACCCTTGCGCATTACCAGTTTCGAGCCAATCGAGTCCTCCAGCTTGGCGACAAGCTGTTTGACCGCAGCCGGCGTGACGCGCAGTTCCTCTGCCGCGCGGGCATAATTCAGATGCCGCGCCACGGCCTCGAAGGCCTTCAGGGCATTCAATGATGGTAACCAGTGACTCATATCAAAAGGTAGATAAACTAACTTTCGTGCGCAGATCAAATGACTTCCACAAATGACCCATGGCGCATAGCGTCGCGTCATTGCAGTGCAGGAATTTACGGAGGCTGGTTGATGAGCAATTCTATCCATTCTGATGCGAGGCGAACGGTCCGGGTCGGCGCGAGGCGTTTCGAAACATCACCTTTCGTAGACTGCTGGGTCAACGAGGACACTGTCATGGGGGTCTACGCGGGGCGCTACTACAGCGTTTACAATGGCGAAGACACGACCGAGACCTACTGGGCACTGCGCCGCAAGGCCGCGCTCTATGATGTGCCCGAACGCCCGGTGGAAATTTCGGGGCCGGACGCGATGGCGTTCATGGAACGCATTTTTGCCCGCAGGATTGCCAGTCTGAAACAAGGCCGTGGCCGCTATGCGATCGCCTGCACACCGCGCGGCGGGGTGTTCATGGACGGTGTCCTGTTCAAGTTGTCCGACGACAGGTTCTGGTATGTGCAGCCGGACGGCGCGCTGGAAACCTGGCTCATGGCGCACAGCGAGGGTTTTGACGTGACGGTGTCTGACCCGCACTCACGCGTACTGCAAATCCAGGGACCGGCCTCATACGCTATCATGCATGCCGCATCCAGCGGCGCGATCGATGAAACCATGGGATATTTCCATGCCGGCTTTTTCGATATTGGCGGCCAGCAGGTCTATGTCTCGCGAACCGGCTGGACAGGAGAACTGGGTTTTGAAGTCTACACCCAGGGAGACCAGACCGATTGTCCGCGGCTGTGGAGCCACCTGATGAAGGCCGGCGAACCGCACGGCATGCGGTTCAGCAGCATTTCGTCCATGGAGGTTCGCCGTCTCGAAGCGGGCATTCTGGATAATGGTACGGATTTCGATAGTACGATGACGCCGTTCGAGGCCGGGCTGGGCGCGTTTGTCGATCTCGACAAGCAGGGGTTCATCGGACGCGCTGCCCTTCTCGATGCCCGGCGTGGCACACGTATCTACGGCGTGAAATGTGCTGACGCCACCCCATCTTACCACGGCGCGATTGTTGATGGCGATACGACGGTGGGGCGTATAACAGCGGGCGCATGGTCGCCTTATCTCGAAGCAGGCATTGGCTATGTGCGGTTCAATGATGCCGGCGATTGGGCAGGACAGAAGCTGTCCATGAAAAACGCCGATGGTGATCTCGTGGCCTGCGAGATTGTCGATCTGCCATTCTATGACCCTGAAAAACGCATCCCGCGCGGACTCGACAAGACAGTGCCGTAAACGAATTCCGGCCCTGGATGTGGAGCATCTTTATCCATCCGTATGGATGGATATTGCTCTCGTACACCTGGACGCATATCCGTTTCAAACCAGCAGCGGCAATGCACCGTTCGATCGGTGACTGGCAGCATTGCGACACTGCAGACACCGGGTTTCGCAAAGGTACGGGTTGATAAAGCGGAACAGACGTGACCTAAGCTGTATGTTCAGGAAATGTT
>CAYRLR010000338.1:0-3957 GCA_964424975.1 uncultured Anderseniella sp. | reverse complement strand
TTTCATTTCGTCGCCCCCCCCCCGGGTTTTGGCCTGCACGTGCGGCGTACCAGTCAATTCTGACCGATTGTTCGCTCTCACAGCAACCGGTGCGTGTTATTCCAGATCAGTACGGTTTCTCGAATATTGCAAAGCCGGTTCACGCGCACCCGCATGGACATGCGACTCAACCTGCAACTGTGATTTTGACAACCACACCATTAGCCGTACAAGGACAAACAATCAACTGCTGGCAAGGCCAAATAATGACGCGTGCACAAGCTTTTACGACCTGCTCTATCTGCTGTAATATTGTAAACTTCACTTCTCAATATCATGCTCAACCACAAGAACATGTGGAAACAAGACCGGTGGCAGGGCAACTGGCGACGAGTTACCTGTACAGTTGCCTGCCTCTGGATAACTGCCAATCTGGCGTTTTTCATTGACAAATGTGCCCTGATAGCCTTCTGCAGACGCCATCGGGACCACATTTCGACTCAACTGCGGGTCCGGCCTGTCAACATCCGACGGCTTGCTACGCGTAGCCGGCCTGCGACAGGTCCGGCTCAAGACCAGGAACGTTTTGCAGATATGAATGCTTACTTGAGAGCGATATTCTCGAAGATATTCACCGGCAAGAATATTATTAATATCTATTTCAATGCGCCCGGTGCCCGTCCGTGGTCTGTACTGGCATGCGTGCTTGTTGCCGGTTTCATGAACATGATGAGCATGGGAGCCATACTGCCGGCAATAAGCCAGATGGGCGGCGATGGCGTTTCCAGCAACTCACGCCTGAACCAGATCATTGTCGACGTGGTCGAATTCTTTGGTCTCAGTCCGACCCTGATCAGTTTCGTGGTTTTTCTGGGCGTGGTCCTGACGCTTAAATCAATACTCGCCCTGGCCTCGATGATCTATGTCGCGGCTTCGGTTTCTTCGGTCCAGGCAGAAATCCGCAGCAGGCTGCTGGGCGGTGTGATGCGGGCGCGCTGGGGCTATTTCGTAGACCTGCCACCCGGCCATATCGCCAATTCAATCGGCTCCCAGACAATGCACGCAGGCGACGCTTATCTCGCCTGCGCCATGGTGCTTGTTTCAACGATCCAGGCGATTGCCCTGCTGATCGCGGCAACCCTGGTATCAGGCTACATGGTCATTCTGACAGCCATTGCTGCCATCATCATCTCTACGCCGCTCTACAAGATGATCAAGTATGCGAGAGAGGCAGGCGCCAAACAATGGGAACGGGCAGGCCAACTGGGATCCAAGGTCCAGGATGCGGTGGGCAACATGAAGGCCATCAAATCGATGAACCGGGGAGGGCCATTTTCACAACTGTTTTATGAACTGGTCGCCGAACTTCGGGGTGTCTATTTCATGATGATCGTGTCCCGCTATGCCTTGAGCCATGGCCAGGACATCATGGTCGCGCTGACAATCGTGGCGGGCTTTTACGTGGGAACCCAGGTGGTCGAGATTCCACTGGCAGACCTGCTCGTGCTGGGCATCATCTATTACCAGGTCATCACACTGGTTAAGCAGATTCAGGAACATCTGCAGGGTGCCGCAATCGCGCAAGGGGCGTATTTTTCGCTGATGGACATGATCGAAAAAGCGGAACACAACGTCGAACCGAACCGGGGCACCCATCGCATTGAACTCAAGCAAGGCTGCGCATTCAAGAACGTCAACTTTGCCTACAACGAGACCCCTGTCCTGCGGGACGTCAACCTGGAGATTGAAGCAGGCCAGGTCACCGTTCTACTCGGCCCCTCGGGCGCCGGCAAGACAACGATTATCGACCTGCTCATCGGCCTGTTGTCGCCGCAGGAAGGCCTGATCACCATTGATGGCATACCGGTCCAGGATGTCGATATGAACGACTGGCGAAACTCCATGGGCTATGTTCCACAGGAACTCACCCTGTTGCACGGCACGATATATGACAACGTCACGCTCGGCGACGACTCCATCACGAAAGATGAAGTATGGTCCGCCCTGAAGTCAGCCGGTGCCGAGGACTTCATCCAGAAACTGCCCGACCAGCTCGACACCCACATCGGCAACATGGGCAGCAAGCTGTCCGGTGGCCAGCGGCAACGTCTGTCACTCGCGCGTGCCCTGGTTCGTAAACCGGCGATACTGGTCCTCGATGAAGTTACCAGTGCTCTTGATGAAGCTACAGAAGCTGAAATATGCAGGAATATTGCGGGCCTGGGCAACAAGTATACGATTGTCGCAATAACCCATCGTCCTGCCTGGACCAAAATCGCGTCAAGGCTCTACCGGGTGCACGATGGACAGGTAGAGCCAGTCAGCACAGATGCAGACGGATGATGGCCAAGGCTGAAATCACTTCCCCTGGTATTGATCGAACGCCTTGAAAACCAACAGGAATGCGATTTTGCATGCGCGGGCCCCCGTTTTACCCGAAAATCCGTTTCGCCACGTTCTCTATCTTGAATACCCACTTCGACGGGAAGAATCCCAGATAGAAGATCGCCTTGATCCATGCCGGCGTCGGTCCGAGAAAATAATAACCGGACGGATAGGATTTCAGGCCGAAGCTGTCGACATAGGCTTCCACCGACCGGTGCCCGTTGGCCCAGAGCCGTCCAAATGAAATGTGCTCGATCATGTGCGCATGCTCCATGTTCGAGAACCCTTCAATACCAGCCTGTTCGGGGATGACCTCGACATGCATGTAGTTCGGGTGGATGCCCCTCAGCTCAATCTCGTCATACGCTTCCCTGAAGCGATCCCGGTCAAACGGGCTTCGTTGCCAGGCGTTCTTGTTCTGCAGCCGTTTTTTCCAGTCTTCAAGCGCACGGTGCGACAGTCTCCGGTGCAGGATCAGCAACCCGCTGTGGATGCGCGATGACCGGGTATATTCCAGCGGACGGTCCGGTTCCCTTTTCTCGAGCCGGCATTTGATGCCTTCAGCGCCCGACCACTCACTCGCCAGCTTCATCAGGGCCGGCATCTGATCGTTGCGCACCACTATGGCGTCCGCATCGGAGTAGATCAGCACCTCGATGGCGGCATCCGGGCACAGGTCTAACAGACGGGCCTTCAGTGTCTTGGCTTCATTCATGACCTGGGATGACCGGAAAGTGAATTCAGGCCAGGGCACACCGCGCCGGCGCACAAAGCGCAGCGTAAACGGCACGCCGCCAGACTTCACAAACCCGTCAACTTTCACCAGCTGGATCTGGTCATTGCCGGCAAGCCTGCGAAGGTTCTCCATGTCGAAGCAGCGTGGCTCCTCCGTAAACAGGAATACAGGTCCTTGCCATCCGCCAATTCGGCACAGCGACTCGATGAACGTTTCGGCCTTGCAGGTTCGCGCATAGGGGCCGCAAGCCACTACCGCAAAACCTATCCGCTCACCGGGAACTACTACTCGCTCCATGTCTGGTTTGCCCCCATTGGTCGAAAGAGAATCGCTGCCACTCATTTTATCAGTCGGCCATCTACCTCTGTCGAGATAACCGGCACCAATCCACCTGTGGACAGACTGGCATACTGGCCGGTGTTCACTTTATGAGCAGTGCCGGTCACTGCAGTCAAAAGCCTGACGAATGCACAAACCCAAAGCTGAATCGACGTTATGGGCGCTGCGAAAACGTCCTGCTGACATTTACGTCAGGTACCTCCATATAGATCAGCAAGAAGAAGCTCGAATGCCCGACGTCTCGCGCCGTCCTCTTTCATCTGGGCTGAACTTCGTTGCGGATTGTGCGCAGCATTCACTTCGAACTTCTTGCAAAATCGACATTCCAATTGAAATCCGTAATCCAATTTCAGGAAATCAGCTTCGTCCTCAGAATTTCGGAGTCGACCAAAGCTTCCATGACTGCAGGGGCGGCGATGCTCCGCTACGCAGTGATTGCTGAAACTAAGGTGATCTCGTTCATTGCCAATATTAACAGGGAGATAGCGTCCACAGCGGTTGCAAGACTTCAGCAAAAT
>CAYRLR010000337.1:0-3965 GCA_964424975.1 uncultured Anderseniella sp. | reverse complement strand
TCTGGGCGGCTTTTTCAACCAGCGAGACCACGTCACCCATGCCCAGAATGCGCGAAGCGATACGTTCGGGATGGAAGTCTTCAAGGCCATCGAGTTTTTCGCCGGTTCCCAGAAGCTTGATCGGTTTGCCGGTGACAGCGCGCATGGACAGCGCAGCACCACCGCGGCCATCGCCGTCAATGCGGGTCAGCACGAGACCGGAAATGCCGACCTGTTCATCGAAGGCGCGCGCCAGGTTGACTGCGTCCTGCCCGGTCAGGGCATCCGCGACCAGCAGGGTTTCTGCTGGTTGCGCAATATCGCGAACCGCCTGGACTTCCGCCATGAGTTCTTCATCGATGAACAGACGGCCGGCGGTGTCCAGCAGGACAACGTCATAACCGCCCTTCCTGGCTTCCGACATGGCACGTCTGGTGATGGTTGCCGGATCTTCGCCCTTGACGATGGGCAGCGTGTCGACCGCGATCTGCTGGCCCAAAATGGCAAGCTGTTCCTGTGCAGCAGGACGCCGGGTATCCAGCGAGGCCATGATGACCTTTTTCTTGTCGCGTTCCAGCAGCCGTTTGGCGATTTTGGCGGTTGTGGTGGTTTTACCGGAACCCTGCAGGCCGACCATGAGGATCGGCACCGGTGGGGCCGCCTTGAGATTCAGGGGCGCAGGATCCTTGCCGAGCATGTCAACAATGGCGTCGTTGACGATCTTGACGACCATCTGGCCCGGGGTCACCGACTTGACGACTTCCCTGCCGATTGCCCGTTCCCTGACCTGTTCGACAAAGTTGCGAACGACTTCCAGGGCCACGTCAGCTTCAATCAGCGCACGGCGCACCTCGCGCATGGCCGTATCGACATCAGCCTCGGACAGGGCACCACGGCCCGTCAGCTTGTCGAATATACCGCCCAGGCGATCTTGAAGCGTTTCAAACATATTTGTTTCCCGAACAGATTACACAAAGCAAAATGGCACCCGTGCGCGAACCTTCGCGGACGGATGTCGACCCCTGACCTCCCGGATGCGGTTAATCGCGTCCATGTGTCAGCAAGCCTGCCAATTCATTTTGGCATCTGGATTGCGCGGTTCAATAGGGCAATTGCGGCTGCAGGTCAATGTTATCCTGACTTATCCCGGCGAACAGCTTCACCCGGCACTTCGTGCCCCGCGCCGTTGTGTGTCATTTTATTGGCGAGCGGCTTCATCTGGATACAGGCATGCTTTGCGCCGGTCTTCATCGGTGTCGACGTCTTGCCTCTGGCAAGTTGGGTGCATTTCACCATATAAGGCGCACAATGAGCACGAACACACATATTCCGTTTCGCAAGATGAACGGACTTGGCAATGACTTCATCATTGTCGATGGCCGGTCTGAGCTGCGCAGCTTTACGCCCGAACAGGTTCATGCCTGGTCGAACCGGCAAAGTGGTATCGGCTGCGACCAGTTCATCGTGATGGAAAACTCCGACGTGGCCGATATCCGAATGCGCATCTACAATGCCGAGGGCCACGAGGTGGAAAGCTGCGGTAATGCTTCGCGTTGCGTGGCCGACATCGTGTTCAAGGAGACCGGCGCTGATGCGGTCACCATTGACACCAAGGGCGGGTTGCTGGTTTGCCGCCGGGCGGATGCGGGCCTGATTACCGTCGACATGGGCGTGCCGAAGTTCGATTGGCAGGAAATCCCGCTGGCAGAAGAGTTTTACGACACGCGTGGCATCGAATTGCAGATCGGGCCGATTGATGCGCCGATACTGCACACTCCGTCGGTTGTGAATGTCGGCAATCCGCATGCCATCTTCTGGGTGGACGATCTTGATGTGACCGACCTGTCAAGAACCGGACCGTTGCTGGAGAACCATCCGATATTCCCGCAACGGGCCAATATTTCCCTGGCGCACGTGATCTCGCCGAACCATGTCGAGATGAAGGTGTGGGAACGTGGTGTCGGATTGACGCTTGCCTGCGGAACGGCTGCGTGCGCGGTTGCCGTTGCAGCCGCGCGGACCGGGCGAACCGGCCGCAACGTGACCGTCACGCTGCCGGGGGGCGATCTGCTGATTGAGTGGGATGAGCGTGATCACATGCTGATGACGGGGCCGGTCACCTACGATTTTGAAGGTGAACTGCCCGCGCTGGAAGATGCGGTATCGTGAACAAGCCAGTCGACATCATCAGCTTCGGCTGCCGGCTGAATGCGTATGAAGCGGAAGTCATGCGGTCTCATGCAGACACCGCCGGACTGGAGAATGCAATTGTCATCAACACCTGCGCGGTGACCGCCGAAGCACAGCGCCAGGCACGCCAGGCCATCCGGCGAGCCCGCAAGGACAGACCGGACGCGCGTATAATTGTCACCGGCTGTGCCGCCCAGGTGGACGGACCGGCGTTTGCCGCCATGGACGAAGTGGACCTTGTGCTGGGCAATGAGGAAAAGCTCAAGGCCGGCAGCTGGCAGGCAAGTGCCATGGATTTCGGACTGGCGAACGAAACGCCCGTGCGGGTCAATGACATCATGGACGTCAGGGAAGCCGCGCTGCACATGATTGATGGATTTGGCGAGCGCACCAGGGCGTTTGTGCAGGTGCAGACCGGATGTGATCATCGCTGCACGTTTTGCATCATTCCGTTTGGCCGCGGCAATTCACGCTCGGTGGGTGCCGGTGAAGTGGTGACCCAGATTCGCAAGCTGGTGGCATCCGGTTGTCCGGAAATCGTGCTGTCCGGCGTGGATATCACATCCTACGGCAAGGATCTTCCCGGCCAGCCGGGCCTCGGCAACCTGGTCCGGCGTATCCTGAAGACCGTGCCGGAGCTGCAGCGATTGCGGATTTCGTCGATAGATTCGGTTGAGGCCGACGAAGACCTGCTGATCGCCATCGAGGAAGAAGAGCGCCTGATGCCGCATCTGCACCTGTCGCTGCAGGCAGGTGACGACATGATCTTGAAACGGATGAAACGGCGGCATCTGCGCGACGATGCCATCAGATTCTGCGACGATGTGCGCCGCAGGAGACCGGACGTGGTGTTTGGTGCCGACATCATTGCCGGGTTCCCGACAGAAACCGATGCGATGTTCGAAAACTCGATCAGGCTGGTGGAAGACTGCGGACTGACCTTCCTGCATGTTTTCCCGTATTCGATCCGGCCGGGCACACCAGCGGCCAAGATGCCCCAGGTCAACGGCGCCGACATCAAGGCACGCGCCAAGCTGTTGCGCACAGCCGGGGAAACGCGGCTGGCGGGTTTTTTGAACTCGCAGGTCGGCCATACCAAGGATGTTCTGTTCGAGACCGAAACACGTGGCCGTACGCCACATTATCTGAATGTCGAAATTGCCGGGCACACCATGAAGCCCGGTGAAATCGCTCCGGTACGCCTGCTGCAGGCAGCCGGACATGATCTGGCCGGGGAGCTGGTTCTTTGAGTTTTTTCAAGAAACTTTTCAATCGCATTGGTGGCCAGAAGGAAGACGCAAAACCGCCAGAAGAGGTGGTGCAGGAGCAATTGCCGGCCCCGGAGGCTGTTGACGAACCGCAACCGGTCAGCGAAACGCAGTCGGTCGATGAACCGGTTGCTGAACAAGCGGCGGTTGAAGCTGCACCGAAGAAAAAGGGCTTGCTTGGCCGCCTGAAGGAAAGCCTTACGGGATCCAGGGACGAGGCTACGACGGAACCGGAAGTCGTACCTGAGCCGGAAGTCGTACCTGAGCCGGAAATTGTACCTGAACCGGAGGCGAAACCGGCAGCGGCAGAAGCACCGGTCAAGAAAGCGCCGGCCAAGGCAAAGCCGAAAACAAGGAAACCGGCAGAAAAAGCTGCGCCTGAACCGGAAGTTGCGCCTGAGCCGGAAGTGATTGCCGAAGCAGAACCGGAGCCTGAATTAGAGGTTGCGGTTGTTCCGGAAACAAAAATAATTCCTGAGCCTGAGCCTGAGCCTGAGCCTGAGCCTGAGCCTGAGCCTGAGCCTGAGC
>CAYRLR010000336.1:0-3982 GCA_964424975.1 uncultured Anderseniella sp. | reverse complement strand
TTTCAGTCACAAGTTTCAGACCCTGCAGGCCATAACCGGCCTGCGGGGTTTTTATTTGCGCGCGTCTTGTTCCTTGTTCATGGCATCCACATAGGTGCCGATGGCGACGGCCGTGGTGGTCATGGTCTGGCGGTAGAACAACATTGCCATAACGGAGCACGTTGCAATGATACACGGCACCGGCCCGACCAGCAGGAACAGGGCAGCAACTGCATAATAGTACCCGCGAATGCCATTGTTGAAACTGCGCACGGCTTCCGTCAGCACGGTGGCGGTTGCTTCAGTCTGAATGGCAGACTGCGGCGTTTCTTCCGCGTAGTCCGGCAATCCGCCACACAGCGCCACGGTGTAGATGAGCTTGCGCAACGCGTAGGTGAAGGAAAAAAAGCTCAGGCCCAGAACCAGCACCACGACGGACAGATTGGCCGCCAGCAGTTCAATACTCATCGGCGCAACAAAATGAAGCTGTGACAGAACCGTGTGCACCGACGAGACATTTGCGAATGTGCCGAGCAGGGCGGCCAGTACGATCAGTGTGGCAGAGCCGAAAAACGCCACCGAGTTGATGATCTGGTTCAACAGTATGGCGTCAAATGGCCGGTTGGTGCGCTGTGTGGACAATCGCATCCAGCGCAGCCGTACAACGCCCAGTTGCGCATTCAGTGTGCCGCGTCCGAAAAATGACAGAAGCGGTGAGTACAGCCACCATGCCGCAAACAGCAGGCCAAAGGCGACAAGGTGAAGGCTGGAGAGATCGGGCGGCAAAGACATCATGTGTAGCTACATTGGAACACCCCTCAGGGGAAGGGGCTTTTGCTTCGCCGTTGCTTTTGATAAACATGCCCGCCATGAGTGATCGAGACAGATATGTTGCTTCCAACAAGCATGCCTGGAACGAGGCAGCGCCGCGCCATGCCGTGCACAATCAGCAGAAGCTGCGTGAGCAGTTTGCCCAAGGCGGCCATAATTACCTGGCAGATGAAGTCGTCGCCATGCTGGAGCAGGTGGGCGTCACCGGCAAATCGGTGGTGCAGGTGGCGTGCAATAACGGCAAGGATCTGTTGTCGCTGAAGGCCATGGGAGCGGGCCAGTGTGTTGGCATTGACCAGGCAGAAGCCTTTCTGGAACAGGCGCGCGAACTGGCTGAAATCGCCGGCTATGGCTCTGAGGTGAGCTTCAGGGCGGCGGATGTCTATGCGCTGCCGGCAGACCTGAAGGGGCGCTTTGACATTGTGATGACCACCATCGGTGTACTCGGGTGGATGCCGGACCTGGACGGATTTTTTGCGGCCGTTTCAGACCTGATTGTTCCCGGCGGGCACTGGGTGATGGAAGAAACCCACCCCATCGTGTTCATGTATGAGCCTGATGACAAAGGCGGGCCATCCAGGCTTGTGCATTCCTACTTCCATGCCGAACCGTTTGAGGAGACCACGGGCCTGGATTATTTCGGGTATGAGAAATATGCCTCAAGCCCGCACTATTCGTTCACTCACACGGTCTCGGAAGTCGTGAATGCCGCCCTCAAGGCCGGGCTGGAACTCCGGCACATGCATGAAGTGGGACACGATATCTCGAACTTCTGCGCCGACCTTGAAACGCTCGAAGCCAGGCCGCCGCTGGGGCTCTACACGCTGTGGCGCAAGCCGTGATTTTCAAGAGCTGCCCACCTGTGAACCCATGCTGGTCCAGAGGCGGGCAGGCGGTTTGATTCAGCGGCTACTGTGCCGGTGCGGTTGTGGCCGGAGAGGCTGGCGGAACAAGCCGCTCCTGTGCAGCCGGCGGGTTTTCCGTTGCCGGCGGCACCGTGACTTGCTCGCTTGTGGTGCCGACTGTCAGCGCAGGGCGTTCAGAGCCTGAAAACGAGAAGAAGGCAATCATTGCAAGCGCGATTGCGACGGCGAGGCCGATCAGCCAGCCGTTTGATCCGCCGGACCGGGTGCGATAGTCGGGTGCATGTGAGCGGGTTTGATTGTGGTAGTCAGTGGCCATGACAAATACTCCATTACTCATGGCCCCCTAGCCCTTTCGAGGATGTCAGTGCATCACTCCAATATGCCGATACGGGGGCTGAAATGGGGTATTCCTGAGCGTCAGTTCACGAGTCGAACCGCTTGTCTGCCTTCGGCAGGCCGTTCCCCGTGTATACGAGGATAGCAGGTAACAAAAAAGGCCGGGAAAAATCCCGGCCTTTCTGTAAATCTGAAGTGACGCGGATTATTCGGCGTCGGCAGCCTTTTCGGCAGCTTCCTGGTCAGTCTTGGCACGAGGTGCCTTGCCTGCCAGCAATTCCTTGGCCTGGACGATCCATTCGTCGCGCTCGATACGTCCACCCAGAGACAGCTTGGCATCGTAATCGGCGATGTCGTCTTTCTTCCACTTGGCGATCTGGGCCAGGCTGGTTACGCCTTCACCGGCCAGCTTTTCAGCGAGCACGTCGCCAACACCGGAAATCAGGGATACATCGTCAACCACCTGGGGCGCGTTGGCTGCTTCAGCCTTCGCAGCAGCAGCCTGTGCAGCACCTGGCACCACAACTGCACGCTTTTTCTCAGCGATACGGGCGCGCTTGCCGGTGAGGCCACGCAGGTAATACAGTTTCGCGCGACGCACCTTGCCGCGGCGCAGCACTTTCACGCCTTCAACCAGTGGCGAGTAAACCGGGAACACACGCTCCACACCTTCGCCATAACTGAGCTTGCGCACGGTGAAGTTTTCATTGATGCCGCCGCCTGAACGGGCAATCACCACACCTTCATAGTTCTGGATACGCGAACGTTCGCCTTCAGTGACCCGCACAGCAACAACCACAGTGTCGCCGGGGCTGAAGTCCGGAATTTCGCGTTTGGCCGTAATAGCCTGAGCCTGCTCATGTTCGAGCTGCTGGATAATGTTCATCGGACGAATTCCTTCTTGGTGCGGCCCGCATTCATTTTGAATGCAGAACAGTCGCTCCAACTTTTTCAGAGACAATCATTTTTCGGCAATCCACTGGCATGGCCAGACCACCGTATGATCTTGCGATGCGGGTCTTTACCCGTGTGAGGCAGTAAAAGTCAATGTCTATCGGCAAATTCGGGTCATTTGTTTGCGTCTTTTGACCGAATAAGGTCCGGACGGCGGTCCCGGGTCAGTTTTTCCGACTGTTCCCGCTTCCAGCGCGCGATGGCAGCGTGATCGCCGGACAGCAATACAGCCGGTATTTCAAGACCCTCCCAGGTGCGTGGCCTGGTGTATTGCGGATGTTCGAGGAGTCCCTGTTCGAAGCTTTCGTCAGTACCGGATGCGTCATTGCCCATGATGCCGGGCAACAGGCGCACAATTGCATCCAGAACGATGTAGGCCGCAGGTTCACCGCCCGACAGCACGTAATCTCCCACCGATACTTCGATCAGGTTGCGGGCTTCGATAACCCGTTCATCAACGCCTTCGAACCGGCCGCAAACAAGGGTGACGCCGCTGCCTGCTGCCAGTTCACGTACATAGGCTTGCGTCAAGGGGCGCCCGCGCGGGCTCATCAGCAGGCGCGGGCGGGTGTCTCCCGGCACACAGGCTGCATCAATGGCGCGCGCCAGCACATCGGGTTTCAACACCATGCCGGGCCCGCCGCCTGCCGGCGTGTCGTCAACCGAAGCGTGCCTGTCAGTTGCGTGTTTGCGGATATCACGCGCCTCCAGCGACCAGATGCCGTCTTCGAGGCCCCTGCCGGCCATGGACTGCCCGAGCGGCCCGGGAAACATGTCCGGGTAAAGCGTCAATACTGTCGCCAGGAAAGGTGTGATCTGGTGGCTGTCCTGCGTCATTCAGCACCGTCGTCCAGCAGTCCTTCAGGAGGGTCGATGCTCAGCGTGCCGGACCCAAGATCAATGTCCGGCACGGTTTGCCTGTTGAACGGCATCAGCACGGTGGATTTGATGTCCTGCAGTTTCAGTTCGAGCAGTTCGCCGGCGCCGAAGTCCACAACATCGACCACGGTCCCGAT